>NZ_JBEYYT010000082.1:0-28612 GCF_040645715.1 Spirillospora sp. NPDC046719
GCCGTCATGAGCGGGCCATGACGGCGACTCGCCGCGGCTCAACGGGGCGTGAGGGTGAGGGTCGGGCGGCCGAAGTGGCCGATGCCGTCGGTCTTGCGGGCGGCTTCGAGTCGCTCCGCCGGGACCTCGCCGTAGAGGGTGGTGCGCTGGCGGGCGGGACGTCCCGCGCGCGCGGCGATCTCCTCCAGCTCGCTGATCGGCTTGAACGACCCGTTCTCCGACCCCGCCATCCGGCTGATGGTCTCCTCCATCAGCGTCCCGCCGAGGTCGTTGACGCCGCCCTTCAGCACCCGCGTGCACAGCTCGTCGCCGAGTTTCACCCAGGACGTCTGGATGTTGGAGATGGCGCCGTGCAGCAGGATCCGGGCGAGCGCGTGGACGGCGACGTTCTCCCGCACGGTCGGCCCCGGACGCGCGAGCCCGGCCAGGTAGATCGGCGAGTTGTGGTGGACGAACGGCAGCAGCACGAACTCACTGAACCCGCCGGTCCGCTCCTGGATGGAGCGCAGCAGCTTGAGGTGCGCGACCCAGTGCGCCGGGGTGTCCACGTGCCCGTACATCATCGTGGACGTCGTCGGGATGTCGATCTCGTGCGCGGTGGTGACGACCTCGACCCACTGGTCGGTGGGCAGCTTGCCCTTCGTCAGCACCCAGCGGACGTCGTCGTCGAGGATCTCGGCGGCCGTCCCGGGCAGCGAGTCGACGCCCGCCTCCTTCGCCGCCTCCAGCCACTCGCGGATGGACAGGTCGGTGCGGGACGCCCCGTTGACGACCTCCATCGGGCTGTAGGAGTGCAGGTGGATGCCGGGGGCGCGGCGCTTCACCTCGCGGGCGAGGTCGAAGTAGGCGGTGCCGGGCAGGTCCGGGTGGATGCCGCCCTGCATGCAGATCTCGGTGGCGCCCGCCTCCCACGCCTCGTCCACCCGGTCGCCGACCTGCTGGAGCGACAGCGTGTACGCGTCGGCGTCGGTGCGGCGCTGCGCGAACGCGCAGAACCGGCAGCCGGTGTAGCAGACGTTCGTGAAGTTGATGTTCCGGGTGACGACGTAGGTCACGTCGTCGCCGACCGTGTCGCGGCGCAGGTCGTCGGCCAGCTTCGCGAGCGCGTCCAGCTCGGGGCCGTCGGCGTGCAGCAGCGCGAGGGCCTCGTCGTCGGTCAGGCCGGCCGGGTCGCGCTCGGCGGCGGCGAGGGCGGCCTTGACGTCGGCGTCGAACCGCTCGGGGGCGGCCATCCGCTCCTTGAGCGCGTCCCAGTCGCCGTAGACCTCGTCGAAGTCGTCGCGCCGGTCGGACGTGCGGCCGGTCGTGTCGATCTCGGTGTGCAGGTCGGTGCGCCCGGACGCCTCGAACCCGCCGTCGGGCTCCTGCCACGGACGCCCTTCGAGGACGGCGTCCTCGCGGGCGAGCCCGGTCGCCGGATCGGCCAGCGCGGACACGTGCCCGAGGAGCCGCGGGTCCAGCCACGGCTCGCCCCGCTTGACGTACTCGGGGTAGATCGTGAGGCGTTCGCGCAGCTCGAAGCCCGCTTCGGCGGTCCGCGCGGCCAGCTCGTCGATCTGCGGCCACGGACGCTCGGGGTTCACGTGGTCCGGCGTCAGCGGGGACACGCCGCCCCAGTCGTCGATGCCGGCGCGCAGCATCAGCGAGTACTGGTCGGCGACGAGGTTCGGCGGCGCCTGGACGCGCGCCTTCGGGCCGAGGACGATCCGCGTCACCGCGATCGTCGCGGCGAGCTCCTCCAGCTCGGCGTCGGGCGTGTCGCGCATCTTGGTGTCCGGCTTCGCGCGGAAGTTCTGCACGATCACCTCCTGGACGGCGCCGTACTCGCGCATCGTCCGGCGGATCGCGAAGATCGCGTCCGCGCGCTCCTCGACCGTCTCGCCGATCCCGATGAGGATGCCGGTGGTGAACGGGACGTTCGTCCGGCCGGCGTCCTCCAGCACCCGCAGCCGGACGGCCGGGTCCTTGTCCGGCGAGCCGAAGTGCGGGCCGCCGCGCTCGCTGAACAGCCGCGTCGCGGTGGTCTCCAGCATCATCCCCATGGACGGCGCGACCGGCTTGAGCCGCTGGAAGTCGCGCCACGTCAGCACGCCGGGGTTCAGGTGCGGCAGCAGCCCGGTCTCCTCCAGCACCCGGATCGCCATCGCCCGCACGTAGGACAGCGTGTCGTCGTAGCCGTGGGCGTCGAGCCACTCGCGGGCCTGCTTCCACCGGTCCTCGGGACGGTCCCCGAGCGTGAACAGCGCCTCCTTGCAGCCCATCGCCGCGCCCTGGCGGGCGATCTCCAGCACCTCGTCCGGGCTGAGGTACGGCGCGTCCAGCTTGTGCGGGACGGTCGCGAACGTGCAGTAGCCGCAGCGGTCCCGGCACAGCCGGGTCAGCGGGATGAAGACCTTGCGGCTGTAGGTGATGATCCCGGGACGTCCCGCCGCCGCGAGACCGGCGTCCCTGGTCCTCGCCGCGTAGGCGAGGAGATCGTCGAGCTGCGGGCCCCTGGCCTGCAGCAGCGTCGTGGCCTCGGACTGGTCGAGCGTCTTCCCGTCACGCGCACGGGCCAAGGCCCGCCTCACCGCGTTCTCAGTGGCCTCCATGCGGGCACTCTATGCCAATCGTCATATTTTGCGACGCGGCGGGGCCCCGGAAACCAGCGATCACCCGGTACAGCCCGCCCCGCCCTCCGACTATTCCCGCGAGGACGCCCCAACTCGGGATGTAGCGGAACTTAATGATTGCGTCTAGAAAGAGTCGCTGGTCCTCAATGTTGGACTGAGTCAAGCTATGGGTGCGAGAGGGTCGTCCCCCCGGGCGGAACCACCGCCGCACGGCCCTCGCCGGAGGAACAGTCCCATGCTGGTCATGCTCGCGATCATCATCGCCCTCGCCGTTCTCGCGCCGCTCTTCGGCGCCGACACCCGCGACGGCCTCAACTGGACCCCGGACAACTTCTGGCTCCGCCGCAGGTCCGGCGAGCGCCGCCGGGTCAGAAGCTCCGGTAGTCGCGAACGGGAAGGCGCGGGCCGCGCCGCGGAGGCCGCGCGCCGGACGATTCCAGCAGCCGGGTGACCCGGTGCCGATGCCCCGCGTACGGCGCCAGCAGCTCCAGCATCCCGTCGTCGTCGACCTTGCGGCCCGCCAGCGCCCAGCCGACCAGGCCGGGCAGGTTGTAGTCGCCGACGGAGACGGCGTCGGGATCGCCCGCCGCCCGCTGCCGGACCTCCGCGGCCGTCCAGACCCCGACGCCCGGCAGCGTCCGCAGCCGGGCCTCGGCCGGGTCGTCCTCCAGCCGGGCGGCGACCCGCGCCGCGCCGATGATGGTCCGGGCCCGGACCGCCTCCAGCCCGGACCGGTGCCACTCCCACGACGGGATCCGGACCCAGACCGCGGGCGGCGGCGGCACCCGCAGCCGCAGCGCGGCGGGCGCGCCCGGCGCCGGCTCGCCGAACCGGCGCAGCAGGTACCCCCAGGCCCGCCACGCCTCCTGCGCGAGGACCTTCTGCTCCATCACCGCCGGGACGAGCGCCTCGAACACCCGGTTCGTCCGGCCGATCCGCAGGCCCGGCCGCAGTAGCGCCTGCCGCCGCACGATCTCGTGGTGCGCCTCGAACCCGTCCGGTTCGTCGGACGCCCCGAGCAGGTCCGGCAGGCCGTCCAGCAGCCACTCGGCACCCGGCCCCCACGCGCGCCCCTCGACGGCCGCACCGCTGCGCCTGACCCGCAGCGTGCCAGGGCCCTCCGGGGTGTAGGACGCGCGCCAGACCGTCCCGTCCCGCTCCACCCGGAACGCCGGATCGTGATGACCGCGCCGATGCGGCCCCAGCGTCGCCCCCACGTCGACGTCGAACCCCGGCGTCCACACCCGCCGCAGGCCCTCGGCGGCGCGGCCCGGCAGCGGCCCGGACGCGACGCCCGCGGCGCCGCCGTCAGGCATCGGTGGAGAAGCGGACCGCCGTGGCCGGGAGCTCGATCCCCGGCCAGACGCGCAGCCCGCAGCACAGCTCGTTGCCCGGGCCGACCACCGCGCCGTCACCGAGGATCACCCCGTCCAGCACCGCCCCCGGGCCGACGCGCGCGCCGCGGCTCAGCACCGAGTCGCGCACGGTCGCGCCCTCCGCGACGAACGAGTCGTCCAGCAGCACGCTGCCGATCACGGTGGCGCCCGCCTCGACCACCGCGCCGCGCCCGACCGTCGTGCCGCCGCGCACCACCGCGCCCGGCGACACCGTCGAACCCGCGAGGGCGAGCCGCTCGCCCGCCTCGCCCGGCATCGCCGGCGAGTCGATCCGGCCGAGGACGAGGTCGCAGGAGCCGCGCACGAACGCCTCCGGCGTGCCGACGTCCAGCCAGTAGCCCGACTCGACGTGGCCCATGACCACGGCGCCGGACGCGATCAGCGACGGGAACGTCTCCCGCTCCACCGAGACGACCTCGTCCTCGGCGATCGTGTCGATCGCCGACCGGCGGAACACGTAGCACCCTGCGTTGATCTGGTTCGTCACCGGATGGGACGTCTTCTCCAGGAACGCGGTGACGCGCCCCGCGCCGTCGGTCGGGACGCAGCCGAACCGGGTCGGGTCGTCCACCTCGGTGAGGTGCAGCGTCACCGCCGCGCCGGCGCTCTCGTGCACCTTCACCTGGGCGCGCACGTCATGGCCGGACAGGATGTCGCCGTTGAGGATCAGCACCGGATCGTCCGGGCCGCAGGTCAGCGCGCGCGCCGCGTTGCGGATCGCGCCGCCGGTGCCGAGCGGCTGCGCCTCACTGACGTACACCAGGTCCACGCCGTGCGCGCGCGGGCCGAACGCCGCCTCGAACATCTCCGCGCGGTAGGACGTCGCGAACACGATGCGCTCCACACCGGCGGCGTGCGCGCGCGCCAGCTGGTGCGCCAGGAAGGCCACGCCGGCCGTGGGAAGCAGCGGCTTCGGGGTGGAGATCGTCAAGGGGCGCAGGCGGGTGCCCTGGCCTCCCACCAGGAGGATCGCTTCCACTCGGTTCCTTTCTCCACCACGGTCGTGGTGACGAAGCCTAGTGGGTGGCCGATGCCGGCCCGCGACCGTGGGACGCCTCGTGCTGCCGGATCGCCCGCTCGTAGGAGGCCAGGTGCGCCTCGGCGGACGCCGTCCAGGTGAACTCCAGCGACCGGGTGTAGGCGGCCTCCGCCAGGCCGGCGCGGCGGGCCGGGTCGCCGCTCAGCGCCGTCAGCGCCGACGCGATGCCCTCCGGGTCCGGCTCGGTGTAGGCGACCGCGTCGCCGCCGACCTCCGGCAGCGGCCCCCGCCGCGTCGTCAGGACGGGCGCGCCGCACGCCATCGCCTCCAGCACCGGCAGGCCGAACCCCTCGCCGCGGCTCGGCAGCGCCACCACCAGCGCGCCGCCGAAGAACCCGGGCAGCGACGGCCACGGCAGGTACCCCGGCCGCAGCACCCGCATCCGCGGCGGCACCGTCGCCATCGCCCCGTCGACCTCGTCGTCCCAGCCGCCGCCGCCCGCCAGGACCAGCGCGGGCGGGTCCTCCAGGTCGGAGCAGGCGCGCACCCAGCCGCGGATGAGGTTCGGGACGTTCTTGCGCGGCTCCAGCGCGCCCAGATAGGCGACGTACGGGCGGCCGTGCAGGCCGAGCCGGTCGGAGACCTGCTTCACCTCCGCCTCGGACGGCCGGTGGAACACCTCGTGGTCGACGCCGTGGTAGGCCACGTCGATGTGCTCCGGGTCGGCGCCCAGCACCCGCACCAGCTCGTCCCGCGTCGCCCGCGACGGGACGATCAGCCGGGTCGCGCGGCGCGCCGCGGTGCGGGTCGCCGACTTGACGTAGGTGGTGCGGACCGGGTCGTGCACCTCCGGCTCCGCGAACAGCGTCACGTCGTGGATGGTCACCACCGTCGGCCGGACGGCGCTGACCGGCATCGTGTACGTCGGCAGATGGATCACGTCGGCCTCGACGCCGTCGGCGACGTGCGGCAGACCGGTCTGCTCCCACGCCAGCCTGGTCGCGCGGTGCGCCAGCGCCGCCGGGCCCGCGACGATCCGGGCCCCGGGCGCGAGTTCCCCGTACCGCTTCTCGTCCGCGCGCTGGCACGCGACCGCGAGGTCCGCGCCGAGCGCGTGCAGGGCCGACAGCAGGCCGTCCACGTACCGCCCGAGCCCGCCCCTGTCGGCGGGTACCGCGGTGGCATCGAGCAGGATCCGAGGCGCCACGGTCCACTCCCCCATTCCGGCGCTTCCGCCGTAGTGGCGTAGATCACTCTTTACCGTTCGAGCCTACGCCCGCGACCGGCCGGGGCGCGCGACCTCCGCGCCGCTCGCCGCCGCGAGTCATGGAGAGGCCCTACCCGAGCCCCCGGGCCCATACCTTTCTCCCCGGGGCCCTTCCCACACCTATCTCTTGCGCGCGTGCACCAGGACGATGCTGCCCTGCCGGTTCGGCGCGTTCCGGTCGGCGAGCGCCACCAGCGGCGCCAGCGGGGCCGCCGCGTTGAAGCCGACCTTCCCGCCGTACGTCGACAGCGACAGGTAGAGGCGCTCCGTCGCGGCCGTCCTGAACTGGTAGGAGTGCCGCACCAGGTCGAGGCCGCGCTCGTCCATCAGCTTGCGCAGGCTCTCGTGGGTGTAGGTGTGCTGGACGTGGTACTTCGCCTTGTGCGCGTCGCGCAGCTTCGGCCACGCGTCGGCCCGGCTCAGCACGTCGGCGGACATGAAGATCTCACCGCCGGGCTTCAGCACCCGCGCCATCTCGTCCAGGGACTTACCGCCGTCGTCGAAGTGCTCGATCGCGCACACCGACAGGACCGCGTCGAACGAGCCGTCGCCGAACGGCAGCCGGAGCGCGTCGCACTCGATCAGCGCGGGCGCGTCGGCGAGCGTCCGGCCGTACACCATCTTGTTGCGCGCCAGGTCGATCGAGACCGCGTGGGCCCCGCGGCGGCGCGCGCGCCCCGCCCAGTAGCCGTCGCCGCCGGCGACGTCGAGGACCCGCTTGCCGCGCAGGTCCCGTCCCATCCAGGACAGCAGCGTCCCCGCCTCGCGGTACCGGCACACGTGCACCTGGTGCCCCATGAAGGCGACCACATCCGAGAGTTTCATCGCCCCCAACTGTAGGGCGCGGCGGGCCGCGGCGCGGCCGAAGCGGCCCCGCTGGAGCCGCGGCGCGGCGGGATCCCGGTTCGCCTACGCTGGGCGCGTGAACATCAAGGTCGTCGCAATGCGGGCCCTGCGCGTGCTGCTGGTACTGCTCGCGCTCGGGTTCTGCGCCTACAGCGTGATCCACCAGTGGGACGCGACGACGAAGGCGTTCCGGGAGATGTCCTGGCCCACGCTCGCCGGCGCGCTCGTCACGGGCCTGGCCGGCCTGTTCGCCTGGACGCTCGGATGGCGGACGTTCCTCGGCGGCCTCGGCTCGCCCCTGCCGCTGAAGGTCGCCTACCGGATCTCGGCGGTGTCCCAGCTCGGCAAGTACGTGCCGGGCAAGGTGTGGGCGCTCGTCACCCAGATCGAGATGGCCCGCGAGCACAAGGTGCCCGCCGAGCGCAGCTTCGGCTCGACGCTGCTGGCCGTGGCGACCTCGACCGCCTGCGGGCTGGCCGTGGCGGCGGTGACGCTGCCGCTGACGTCGGCGGCGGCGCGCCGCGAGTACTGGTGGCTGTTCCTGCTCGCCCCGTTCATGCTCGCGGCGCTGCACCCGAAGATCGTGACGTGGGCGCTCGGCGTCATGCTGAAGCTCGCCCGGCGGCCGCCGCTGGAGCATCCCGTCAGCCTCGGCGTGACGCTGCGGGCCGTCGGCTGGACGGTCCTCGGCTGGGCGCTGTTCGGCGTCCACACCTGGCTGCTGTGCCTGGCCGTCGGCGGCGACGGCCCCGGGCTGCCGTTCCTCGCGACCGGCGCCTACGGGCTGGCGTTCGTCGCCGGGTTCCTCGTGTTCATCGCGCCGGGCGGCATCGGCGCGCGGGAGGCCGCGCTGACGGTGGTGCTGACGCCGGTGCTGCCGGCGGGCGCGCCCGTCGTGGTCGCGATCGCGTCCCGCGTCGTGCTGACGATCGCCGACCTGCTCAACGCGGGCGCCGGCCTGCTCCTCGGCCGCTCCGCCCGCCGCCACCGCACCGAGACCGCGCTCCCCGCCGACGAGGACGGGAATGAAGACGGGCGCCCCGCGCTTGTCAGGGGTACGCAGCCTACGAAGGAGTGACCGTGACGGCCCCCATCAGCGTGACCGACGCCACGTTCGCCGAGGAAGTCCTGCAGAGCGACGTGCCGGTGCTCGTCGACTTCTGGGCGGACTGGTGCGGCCCGTGCCGCATGATCGCCCCCGTCCTCGACCAGATCGCCGCCGAGCAGGACGGCCGGATCAAGATCGCCAAGCTGGACTACGACGCCAACCCGCAGACGCCGCAGAAGTACGGCGTGATGGGGCTGCCGACGCTGCTGCTGCTCAAGAACGGCGAGGTCGTCGAGCAGATCACCGGCGCCAAGCCGAAGCGCGCGCTGCTCAAGGTCATCGAACCCCACCTGTGAGCGCGGTGAGCGCCTCCAGGTAGGCGGCCCAGACCGGGCCGTGGTCGACCGGGCGGACGCCGGAGCGCAGGCGCTCCGGCTCCCCCGGCGCGTAGAACCGGGTGAGGGCCTCGGCCAGCGCGGGCACGTCGCCGGGCGGGCAGATCAGGCCGTCCACGCCGTCGCGGACCTGCTCGGCGAACCCGCCGACGTCCGTGGCGATCACCGGAAGGCCGTGCTCGTAGGCCATCCACACGTTCTGCGAGGCGGTGGCCGTCCGGTACGGCAGGACGAGCGCGTCGGCGGCGGCGAACAGGCCGGGGACGTCCGCGGCGGGCACGTAGCCGGGACGCAGGTCCACCCGGGACGTCAGGTCGAGCGACCGGATCAGCTCGCGGGTCTCGTCCAGGCCGCCCCAGAACTCGCCCGCGACGGTCAGCCCGACGTCGCCGGGGCCTTCGGCGAGCGCGCGCAGCAGGACGTCCAGGCCCTTGTAGGGGCGGACGATCCCCCAGAACAGCAGGCGCCTGCGCACCTTGCCGTCCGGGGCGGGCGCGCCGCCGGACGCGGGCAGGTGGGCGGGCATCTCCGCGACGCGGACGGGACGCGGCGTCAGCCCCCGCGCCAGCTCCGCCTGCGCCTCCGAGTGGACGAGGACGCCGTCGGCCTTGCGGAGCAGCCGCCGCATCAGCGGTTCGTCGTAGCGCTTGCGCTCGTGCGGCAGGACGTTGTGGCACAGCGCCACGACGGGCGTCCGGCGCTTGAGCCCGGCGAGGATGCCCAGGTAGGACGGCACCTGGACGGGGCTCAGCACGGCGAGGACGACCAGGTCGTAGGCCCGCAGCGCCTTGCCGGTGCGGTACCAGCCGTCCGGGCGGCGCCAGTCGAGGCGGTGCCGGGTGCCGGGGAACGGCTCGCCCTCCGGCTCGGAGATCGTCTGCTGCCCCGGGTACAGGAAGCCGGGGTACTGGGCGCGCCACGACTCGATGGCGACGTCGTGCCCGGCGGCGGCCAGCCGCCGCGCCAGCTCGGTGGTGTGGTGGGCGCCGCCCCCCTTGTACGGGAAGGCGGGGCCGACGACGGCGATCCGCACTAGACGTCGCCGCGCGATCGGACGATCAGGTCGGCCAGCAGCGCCAGTGACGCGATGATCAGCCCCGTCACGAAGATCATGATGGTGTTGTTGGCGAAGTAGCCGATGTGCACCACCATGTCGAACACGCCCTTGAGCAGGCCGATCCCGATCAGCCAGAGGGCGAGCGGCATCAGCACCTTGAGCGGGTTGAAGTACATCACCATCCGCAGCACCTGCAGGATGTAGCGGTAGGCGTCCTTGGTGAAGTGGAACTTGGACTTGCCGGCCCGCTTGGCGTAGTCGATCGGCATGTAGTGCACGGGGTGCTGGTTCGACAGGAACGCGATCGTGATCGTGGTGACGCAGGAGAACCCGGGCGGCAGCAGCCGCAGGTAGGGCAGGGACACCTCGCGGCGGAACGCGCGCAGCCCGGAGTTCAGGTCGGGGATCCTGGAGTTGGTGAGCCGCTCGGCGACCTTGCGGATGAACCACTTCGCGGGGACGCGCAGGAGCTTGTGCGTGCCCTCCTCGGTGGTGCGGGCGCCGACGACCTGGTCGACGGACGGGTCGGTGTCGAGGATGTCGACGAGGTCGGGGATCCGCTCGTTCGGGTACGACATGTCGGCGTCGGTCCACACCACGATGTCGCCGCGGGCCTGCTGGGAGCCGATCCGCCGGACCGTCCCGGAGCCGCTGTTGTGCTGGAACGCCATGACCCGCATGTGCGGGAAGCGGGGCGCCGCCTCCTCCAGCCGGGCGAGGGTCTCGTCGGTGGAGCAGTCGTCGACCGCCAGCAGCTCGTAGCTCTTGCCGCTGTTGTCCATGGCCTTCGTGATGCGCTCGACCTCGTCGATCACGTGGTCCTGCTCGTTGTAGCAGGGCAGGACGATGGTCACGTGGACGGGCGGCGCCGTGTCGGGATCGGCGGCGGGTTCGGCGGCGGGGGCCGGCACCGCGGCCGGCTCGCTCGCGGGGGCGGCGTCCACGGGGGCGGCGTCGCTCACGGGGTCGCTCACGGTTTCGGCCGGCTCGGCGCCTTCGGGCGCGGGCCGCTGCGCGGGCTCGGCGGGCTGGGTACTCACGCACCGCGAGAATACTCGCAACGGCGCACCCCGGCCGACTCACCGGCGGACACGGCGCGTGAACAGCGGGTGGCGGCACCCCGGGGCGGGGCGCGTCAGGAGGCCGACGGCTCGGCGATCCACACGTCGATGGCGAGGCCCCAGGACCCGCCCGGCGGCTCGTCGAGCGTGCGCCCGTCCTGCCGGGAGCGCAGCCGCATGATCTGGCGGGGGCGGCCGTACGGCGCCACCTGCTCGGGCTTGGACCCCATGACCACCGGGCGCCGTCCGGCGTCGCCGATCTTCCCGATGACGCGGCGGACGTCGGGCGGCGTGGCGAACGTGGCGGCCCGCGCGGCGGGCACCCCGCACATCCCGCGCAGGACCTGGAGGAAGCGGTCGGCGGTGCCGACCTCGACGACCACGACGGAGCGTCCCGGGCCGATCCGGTCGCACATCGCGTCGACGGCGCCGACCTCCTTCTGGTCGGTCCGTCCCACCATGTACGCGGCGGACGTGATGACGATCGGCACCAGCATCAGCACGACGCCCGTGACGGCCGTCACGCGCACGGCCTTCCGCGAGTAGCCGAGCCGCCGCAGCCGCTTGGTGATCCACGCCGCCGCGAACACCGTGAACAGCAGCAGCCCGGGGATGACCAGGCCGATCAGCCGGCGGGACGCCCACGGGTGGTCCGGGGTGATGCCGGGCCTGATCAGCACCTGGACGGTCGTCCACACGATCACCGCGTAGGGCAGCAGCCATTCCGGCGACTGGCGGCGCATGAGCCGCCGCACGAGCAGCGCGGCGCCGAACGTGGCGAGCAGCAGCGCGGGGATGCCGATGTACCAGACGACCCAGTGCAGCGACAGCTCCGAGTACTGCCGGGTGCCGTCCAGCGGCAGGTGGTCGAGCTTCTGGACGGCCTCGATGAACTGGGCGTTCAGCCGGTCGTCGGTGTTGGTCGGGACGCGGCGCACGGTCTGCACCAGCGGCCGGACGGCGAACGCGATCATCACGAGCACGGTGAGGATCGCGGCGGCGCCGGGCAGCCGGCCGCGCCCGAGCGCCGCCCCGGCCGCCCGCAGGCGGCGGCCCGTCACGTTCCAGCGGAGCGCGACGGCCAGCAGCGCGGTGCCGGCCACGATCGCGCCGGAGATCATCAGCAGCGGGTTCAGCGAGGCGTGCAGGTAGTCCAGGTAGGGGCGGGACTTCAGGTAGCCCTCGACGAGCCCGGCGGCGGCGCCGAGCGCGAGCCCGCCGGCGAGGGCGTAGCCGCTGCGGCGCCGGCGCGCGACGAGGAGCCCGGCGTACACCACGGCGGGCAGGATGTCGCGGATCCCGTCGATCCGGACGAGCACGATCAGCCCGAGCGCGAGGCCGCCGAGGAACGCCTTCGCCATGGCCGCGCGGGGCCGCTCCGTGCGGGCGTCGTGCAGCAGCGACAGCCCGCCGAGCAGCAGGATCAGCGCCGGCGGCTCGCTGAAGGTGGACCGCGACACCCACAGCATCGGCAGGGTCAGCGCCAGCAGCAGTGCGGCGGCGGGCGCCCAGCGCGGGCCGACGAGCCGCGCGGCGAGGCCGCCGAACGCCAGCACGCTGCAGGCGCCGAGCAGCGGCGCCATCAGCAGCATCCCGTGCGTGCCGCCCGCCCAGCCGCCGAGCGCGAGGATCATCGGCAGGCCCGCCATGAACTGCGGGACGACCGAGCCGCCGTGCTCGTAGAAGGCGGGGCTGTCGAAGCGCAGCGCGGGGTCGCCGCCGCCGAAGGCCCAGAGCATCCGCGGGATCGGCAGCGAGCCGTGGTCCTGGAGCCAGGTCGCGAACTGCACGTAGGAGGCGGGGTCGCGGCGGACGATGATCTGCTCGGAGGACATCAGCGCCTCGAACACCAGGAACGCGACGGCGACCGCGATCACGCCGGCCGCCGACCACCAGGGGGCGGGGCCGAGCGGGCCCTCTGCGGCCTGTTCGGCGGCCGGGTCGCAGGGCCGCCGCCGGAGGCCGAGCCAGAGCGCCGCCGCGGCGACCGGCACCCACAGCAGGATCGCCGGTCCCGGCCGGAACACCCCGCCCATCAGCAGCGGAAGGCCCACCACGAGCCACGCCGCGACGAGCAGCGCGGGCGCCACGGTGATCCGGGCGAGCAGCCGACCCGCGTTCATGAACCCGCCCCGTGCTCGTCCGATCCGTGGTCATTCATCGGTGCGGAGCGTAGCGGGAACGGCCGGTCGGCGAGTCCCGGCCGGTCACGGGGCTCTACGCTCGCCCCATGAGCCACAGCGAACCCGCCGTGCCCGGACCCGCCGAACTGCTGCGGCGCCGGCTGGCCGACGACCCGTCCCGCCCGCTCGTCACCTACTACGACGACGCGAAGGGCGAGCGCGTCGAGCTGTCCGCGCGGACGTTCGACAACTGGGTGGCCAAGACCGCGAACTTCCTGGTGGACGGGCTGGCGGCGGAGCCGGGCGGGCGTGTCGTGCTGGCGCTGCCGCCGCACTGGCAGACCGCCGTGTGGCTGATGGCCTGCTGGTCGGCGGGGCTCGCGGCCGTGCCGGTCGACCCGGCGACGGTGCTGGAGCGCGACGCGGCGGGGGCCGAACCGCTGGAGGCGTCCGGGCCGTACATCCTGGCGGCGGCCGAGGAGGTGCTGGACGTGGTGCTGGCGGACCCGCGTGTGGACGGCGAGGCGGAGGAGGTCGTCGGGCTCTCGCTGCACCCGCTCGGCGGGCCGCTGGGGGACTGCCCGGTGGGCGTCACCGACTACGCGGCCGAGGTCCGGTCGTACGGCGACCGGTTCGCGCCGGACCCCGAGGTGACCCCCGGACTGCCCGCGCTGGATGTGACAAAGACCACATTGACGGGTGCGGAGCTGGTGGCGGCGGCGCGCGCGGCCGCCGCGAAATGGGAGCTGGACGCGTCCTCGCGCGTGCTGGTCGACATGCCGTTCACCACCCTCGACGGGGTTATGGCGGGCCTGGTCGCACCACTAGCCTCAGGTGCTTCCGTCATAATCCAACGAAACTTTGACAAAGCCGCCCTAGATCGACGCTTGACCTTGGAGCATGTGACGGCGGTGGCCGGACTGCCCGGATGGAACGACGCATCCGGGTCCGTCCGCCGGCTCGGCTGACCTACGCTCTCTTTGCCCGCGCTTTGTCAACCGAGCCACGGCCAGCCCCGTCACAGCAGTACCGGACAGTTCCAGCAGAACAGACCGTTCGAGCAGAACAGACCAAGCAGACCGACCCCCTGAAAGCGGGCCGCGCCCCCCGGACACGGAGCCGATGAACAGCAACCCGATGTACATGGAGTACGTCGACGACGCCGATCCGCAGCCGGCGCCGCGTCGACGCGGCTGGCGCATCCTCGGCTGGGTGTGCGTCGGACTGTCGGCGGTCATGGTGGCCGGCTCTCTCACGGCGTACGGCCTGTACCGCAGCGCGATGGGCAACATCAGCCACGAGGACGTCAACTCGGCGATCGGCCCCAACCGGCCGAAGAAGCTGAACAGCGCGATGAACATCCTGCTGCTGGGGTCCGACACCCGCGCGGGCGCCAACGCCAGCTACGGCCGGTCGATGAAGAACGACCCGCCGCGCTCGGACACGATGATCCTGCTCCACCTGTCCCCCGGCGGCAGCCAGGCGATGGGCATCAGCTTCCCGCGCGACCTGATCGTGCACATCCCGCCGTGCAAGACCCACGCCGGCGGCATGTCGCCCGACCAGCCGAAGGCGCAGATCAACTCGGCGTTCACCATCGGCGGCGCCGCCTGCGTCATGAAGACGATCGAGGGCCTGTCCGACATCCGCATCGACCACTTCATGCAGGTCGACTTCACCGGGTTCAAGGCCATCACCAGCGCGGTCGGCGGCGTCCCGGTCTGCCTGCCGAAGGACGTGAACGACCCCAAGTCCAAGCTGCACCTGACCCGCGGCAGGCACGTCATCAAGGGCTCCACCGCGCTCGCCTACGTGCGCGTCCGGCACGGCCTCGGCGACGGCTCCGACCTCGACCGCATCAAGCGGCAGCAGAAGTTCATGGGCGCGCTGGCGAACAAGGCCATGAGCGCCGGGGTGCTGAGCAACCCGACCAAGCTGATCCCGCTGATGAACGCGGCGACGAAGTCGCTCACCACCGACAAGGAGCTGACCCCGCAGGTCATGCTCAAGATCGCCCAGGGCATGCAGGGCATGACCTCGGGCAAGCTGCGCTTCGTCACCGCGCCCAACGGCCCCGACCCGTCCGACCCCAACCGGGTCGTGCTCAACTCCGCCGCGCAGCCGTTCTTCGCCGCGATCCGCAACGACAAGACGGTGCCGACGGAGACGAAGTCGGCCGCCCCCAAGATCCAGCCCGACCAGGTGCGGGTGCGCGTCTACAACGGCAGCGGCATCGCCGGGCAGGCCAGCCGCGTCGCCTCCGACCTGGAGGCCCAGGGCTTCCAGGTGACGGTCGGCGGCAACGCCGCCAAGACGAGCGCCACCAAGGTGCTGTACGGTTCCGGGGCGGACCAGCAGGCTCAGACGCTCACCGCGCTGATCCCGAGCAACCCCGCCCCGGCGGCACGGACCACCGGCGGCACGCCCGGCGTGGTCGACCTGGTCGTCGGCTCGAACTGGACGGCCCTCAAGAACGCCAAGGGGGGCATCCCCAAGCAGCAGGGCGAGATCCGCGCCAACGACGACATCTGCAAGGGGGCTTGAACCGGCCGGCCATGACGTACACCAGCAGGCCCTCGGAGGCCGAGACGGGACCGTACGGCGCCGCCTGGACGGCGGCCGACCAGCGAACACCGGACGATCAGCGCGCGCCGGCCGTCCCCGACCCCCGTCCCGACCCGGCGGCGCCCGCCGCCCCGGGCGGCGAGCGGCAGGCCGCCGGCCCGGTCCGGATCTCCTCGCCGCCGAAGCCGCGCAAGGAGCGGGACCCGTACTTCGACAACGCGAAGTACTTCGCGATCCTGCTGGTGGTGTCGGGCCACTCGATCGCCAACCTGCAGAACGTCCCGATGGCCAAGGGCCTGTACATCTTCATCTACATGTTCCACATGCCGCTGTTCATCGTGATCACCGGCTACTTCTCGCGGAACTGGACGTTCTCCCCGGGCAAGGCCCGCAAGCTCATCACCAACGTCGGCGTCCCGTACGTGGTGTTCGAGGTCGCGTACTCGCTGTACGACTGGCTGGCGGGCCGCCACGACCTGGAGATCAGCCTGCTGAGCCCGTACTACCTGACGTGGTTCCTGTGCGCGCTGTTCCTGTGGCGGCTGTCCACCCCGGTGTGGCAGCAGATCCGGTGGCCGCTGGCCGTCGCGATGGGGTTCGCCCTGCTGTCGTACATGAGCGACCTCGGCAGCACCTTCGACATCCACCGGGTGTTCGGGCTGCTGCCGTTCTACGTCCTCGGCCTGAAGCTCAGGCCCGAGCACTTCGAACTGCTGAAGAAGCCGATCGCGCGCCCCATCGGGGCGGTCGTGCTCGTCATCGGGCTGGCGTGCTCCTACCTGGTGATGAAGCACATGTCGGTCAGCTGGATCTTCTGGAAGGACCCGCACTTCAAGCTGGGCGTCGGCGACTTCAAGGGCACCCTGATGCGGCTGGCGATGTTCGCGTCCGCCACCGTGCTGGTCGCCGCGTTCCTGACGCTCATCCCGCGCAAGCGGTACTGGTTCACCGCGCTGGGCTCGACGACGCTGTACTGCTACCTGCTGCACGGCTTCGTCACCCGGCTGCTGAACTTCACCGGCTGGTGGGGCGCGGACTGGATGCACACGCCGGGCGGGGTCGTCGTGGTGATCTGCGGCGCCGTCGTCGTCGGGACGTTCCTGTGCTCTCCCCCGGTCCGCCGGACCATGAGCTGGGCGCTGGAGCCCAAGATGACCTGGGTGTTCACGCCGCTGCGCCGGCCGAGCCGGGGCTAGCCGGCGGCACGGAACCGGAACAATCTCCCATCCGGCCCCAGGGCCGCCGATCGCGGACTAGAGTCGCCCTGCCCGCACGTGAACGGTTGTCACGGACGAAATGAATCCTTCGGAGACATGACGGAAACCCTCCCCCAGCCGCGCCCCCCGGAGCCGGGCCGCCCCGCCGACCCCGGCCGCTCCCTGGAGCCGGGCCGCCCGCCGGAGCCCGGCCGGCCCCTCGACGGCGGGCCGGTGCCCGCTCCGCGGACGACACCGGCGCCCCCCGCTCCGCGCCGCGAGCGCGACCCCTACTTCGACAACGTCAAGTTCTTCCTCATCCTCCTGGTCGTCGTCGGGCACGTCTGGGAGGTCCTCCGGAACGGCAGCCACGCGGTGGAGGCCGCCTACACCCTGGTGTACGGCTTCCACATGCCGGTGTTCGTGTTCGTCTCCGGTTACTTCGCCCGCGGGTTCATGCGGTCGACCGACAAATTCCGGGTTATTTTCCCCACCTTGGTCGTTCCGTACGTGATCTTCGACGTGCTTTACCGGTTGCAGCTCGTCGCCATCCGGGGAAATGAATTCCGGCTGCACGAACTTTTCCGTCCGCAGTTCCTGATGTGGTTCCTCGTCGCGCTGGTGCTGTGGCGGCTGAGCGCCCCGCTGTGGGGGCACCTGCGCCACCCGGTGGCGGTGTCGGTGGCGCTGGCGCTGGTGGCGGGGAGCTGGAGCTTCAACAGCGACTCGACGCTGTGCCGGGCGGCGGCACTGCTGCCGTTCTTCGTCCTCGGCCTGACCATCAGGCCCGAGCTGGCGCAGGCCCCGCGCAGCCGCGGGTGGACGCGCTGGGCCGGGTTCGCCGTGCTGGCCGCCGCCCTGCCGGTCGCCTACGTGTGGGAGCGCGGGACCGTGCTGCCCAGGGTCGAGCGGGGCGTCCTGCTGTGGAACGAGGGCTACGAGCACATGCACTTCGGTGCGCTCGAGGGCATGGGGTACCGGCTGCTGGCCATGGCGATCGCCGCCGTCCTCGGCGTCGCGTTCCTCGCGGCCGTCCCGCGCGGGCGGGCCTGGTACACCGCGCTCGGGACCCGGACGATGTACGTCTACCTGCTGCACGGCCTCATCGTGAAGACGCTGGACTACGGCGGCGTCTTCGACGCGCACTTCTTCGACACCCCGGCCGGGGCGGTCGCGGCGACGCTGGGGGCGCTCGCCGCCGGCGTGCTGCTCGGCACCGCGCCCGTGCAGCGGCTCACCCATTGGGCGATCGAGCCGAAGGGGCGATGGCTACTCAAGCCCTCTCATGGCAGGACATAAGATTTACCTGCCGGATGCGGGTATGATCCAGATTCATCGAGTAGTTGATTGGCGTTCGTGTGAGCAGTGAATACGACATCTCCCTGAGCATCATCGTGCCCGTGCACAAAGTGCAGGGGTACCTGCGGCAGTGCCTGGATTCGCTGCTGGTCCCGGACGTGCCGAATCTGGAGATCATCGGGATCGACGACGCCTCGCCGGACGCCTGCGGGGAGATCCTCGACGAGTACGCCGAGCGCGACTCGCGGCTGAAGGTGCGCCATCTGACCGAGAACGTCGGGCTCGGCGAGGCCCGCAACGTCGGGCTGGACATGGCGACCGGCGACTACGTCTGGTTCTTCGACAGCGACGACTACGCCACCGAGGGCGCCGTCAAGGCGATCTGCGAGCGGCTCGCCGAGACCCGGCCCGACGTGCTGATGTTCGACTACGCGCGGTCCTACTGGAACGGGCGGGTCAAGCGCAGCATCATCAACCACCTGTTCCGCGAGCCGCCCGCGCCGGAGGTGTTCACGCTCGCCGACCGGCCGAGCCTGCTGGAGATGTTCACCTCGATCTGGAACCGGGCGATCCGCCGCGAGTTCATGATCGAGCACGGGCTGCGCTTCAACAGCGGCTACTACGAGGACGTCAGCATCACCTACCCCGTCCTCATGGCCGCCGAGCGGGTCAGCTTCCTCGACCGGGTCTGCTACATCTACCGGCAGCGCCGCAGCGGCGCGATCACCAAGACGGCCAGCGACAAGCACTTCGACGCCTTCGACCAGTACGACCGCATCTTCGCGTTCATGGACCACCTGGGCCCGAGGATGGACCGGTTCCGCCCGCTGATGTTCGACCGGACGATCTGGCACCTGCTGGTCATCCTGGAGCGCGCCGACCGCGTGTACCCCTCGGAGAAGCCGCGGTTCTTCGCCGAGATGACCAAGACCTACAACCGCTACAAGCCGCCGGGGCACGTCCCGCCGGACGACGAGCCGAACCTGGCCGAGAAGCACCGGGCGATCGAGCGCGGCGACTTCCGGGCCTGGGAGCGCCTCAACACCCCCGGGCTCACGACGAAGGCGAAGAAGAGCGGCCGCAAGGTCCGCAAGCTGCAGAAGCGCGGCGTCGTCCGCTCCAAGGAGCTCGCCAAGGAGCGGTACTACGCGATGCGGCGGCACCTGCCGATCGAGGAGAACCTCGCGGTGTTCGCCGCCTACTGGTACCGCGGGTACTCCTGCAACCCGGCCGCGATCTACGAGAAGGTCCGGGAGCTGGCGCCGCACATCCGCTGCGTGTGGATCGTGAAGCCGGGCGCGCGCAAGACCATGCCGGAGGGCGTGGAGTACGTGGTGGCCGGGTCGGCGGAGTACTACCGGACGATCGCCGCCGCGAAGTACTTCGTCAACAACGTCAACTTCCCCGACAACCTCGTCAAGCGGCCGGGGCAGGTGCACCTGGAGACCCAGCACGGCACGCCGCTGAAGAAGATGGGCCTCGACCAGATGGAGTACCCGGTCGGCGCCGCCGACATGGACTTCAAGGCGCTCATCGAGCGGTCCGACCGCTGGGACTTCCTGCTGTCCGCCAACCCGCTGATGAGCGAGGCGTGGGAGCGGGGCTTCCCCTGCAAGTACGAGCTGCTGGAGATCGGGTACCCGCGCAACGACCGGCTGGTGCGCGCGACGCCGGAGGAGCAGGCCCGGCTGCGCGACGAGCTCGGCGTCCCCGAGGGCAAGACGGCGATCCTGTACGCGCCGACGCACCGCGACTACCAGCGCCGCTACGCCCCGATGTTCGACATCGGCCGCGTGATGGAGCAGCTCGGCGACGACCACGTCCTGCTGCTGCGCGCGCACTACTACTACAAGCTCAAGAACATGGCGGCGGACCTCGGCTGGAACGAGGAGCAGGTCATCGACGTCTCCAAGCACCCCTCCGTCGAGGACCTGATGATCGCCTCGGACGCGCTGCTCACCGACTACTCGTCGGTCATGTTCGACTACGCCAACCTCGGCAAGCCGATCGTCATCTACGCCAACGACTGGGAGACCTACAAGCTCACCCGGGGCGTGAACTTCGACCTGACCGAGTTCCCGCCGGGCGTCGTCGCCTACGCGGAGTCCGAGCTCGTCGAGGCGTTCGCGTCCCGGGCGGCGTGGGGCGACGCGGCGGCGAAGAACCTGGAGGCGTTCCGGGCGCGGTTCTGCCCCTGGGACGACGGGCACGCGGCCGAGCGGGCGGTGCGCCGGGTGTTCCTCGGCGAGCAGCTCCCGCCGATGCCGTCCGCGGCGCCCTCCCCCGACGCCTCCGCCGAGGCCTCCTCCGCGGCGTCCGGCCCGGCGTAGCGGCGGCGCGCCGGGGCGCCGCACTCTTTTTCCTGACCGTCCGCGACCGGACCGCCGGCTCCGGCTCGCACAGCCCTCGAAGGAGTGGGCATGACCGCCCCCAGGATCAGTGTCATCGTGCTCTCGCACGGCGCGGGAGAGGACCTCGGCGACGCCCTGGACTCGCTCGCGGCCCAGACGTTCCGGGACCTGGAGGTCCTGGTCGTGGACGACGGCACCGGCACGGCCGCGCGGGCGGAGCTGCCCGACGACCGGTTCCGGATCGTCCGCAGCGGCGCGCCGAGCCGGGGCGCGGCCCGCAACCTGGGGGTGGCCGAGAGCCGCGGCGAGTTCCTGCTCTTCGCCGACCGCGGCGACCCGATGCCGCCGGAGGCGGTCGCCTCGCTGCTGACGGCGCTGGAGGCGTCCGGGGCGGAGTTCGCGACCGGGCCCGACGCGGCCCGCCGGTGGACGGGCCAGGTGTCGCAGTGGAAGGCGAGCGGCGACGCGCCGGCGCCCGCGAAGGCCACCGACCTGCACCGCAGCCCGGACCTGCTGAACCGCCGCCGGATCGTCGGGTCGCTGTTCCGCCGCTCGTTCTGGGACGCGGCGGGCCTGGAGTTCCCCGACCTCGGCCGCTACGACGACCTGCCGGTCGTGGTGCGGGCGGTGCACCTGGCGAAGTCCGTCGACATCGTGCCGGGCCCCGTCCTGCACCGCCGCGGACCGCGCCATCAGCCGACCACCGAGCCGCAGGACATCGCGGACGGCTTCGGCGCGGCGAACCTCGCGACGTCCTGGGTCGCCGAGCGCGGCGACGTCAAGGAGCTGCGGCGGCTGCAGCTCGCCCTCGTCACCACCGAGCTGAAGATGTTCCTGGACGCCCTGCCGGACCTGTCCGGCGAGGAGCGGGAGCAGGTCGTCGCGCAGGCGGCGGCGTACGCCAAGGGCGTGTCGCCGAAGGTGTTCGCCGAGGCGCCCGCGCTGACCCGGCTGAAGTGGCACCTCGCGTCCGAGGGCCACACGATGGAGCTGGTGAAGGTCGTCCGGTACGAGCGGGGGAAGTCCTCGCCGTCGATCGTCCGCGACCCGCTGCGCCGCTACGTCGTGTACCCGTACTGGAAGGACGCGAAGCTCGACGTCCCCCGCGACGTGTACCGGGCGCGCGACGAGGTCAAGATGCGGGGCCGGGTGCACGCGGTGCGCTGGGAGGGCGACCGGCTGGTCGTCACCGGCGAGGCGTACATCAACTCGGTCAGCTCCCGCCGCCGCTGGACGTCGATCAAGGCGGTGACGCTGCGCAACGGCCGCCGCAAGATCCTCATGAAGGCGCGGCAGACCCCGAAGCCCGGCAAGGCGTCCGGCGGCTGGACCGGCTTCGAGTTCGCGCTGGACGCGGCGAAGCTGAAGGAGCGCGGCGGCTGGGCGGAGGGCACCTGGGAGGTGCACGCCTCGGTGCTGAACGCCGGCGTGTTCCGGCAGGGGCCGGTGCGCGGCGGCGGCTCGGGGACGGGCGCGCACCCGCCCTACCGGTACGTCGCCGACGACGTGCGCGTCGTCCCGAAGGTCGTGGACGGGTACCTCGTCGTGCAGGTGGAGCGGGTCCGGGAGCGCGCGACGGCGCTGCGCTGGGACGGCCCCGCGCTGCTCATCGAGGTCGAGGCGGACGGCGGCCCGCCCGCGGAGCTGGTGCTGACGCTCGGCGACGCGCGCGTCCCGGTGCCGGTGACGCAGCGGCCCGGCGGGTGGACGGCGCGCGTCGACCCGGACGCGCTGGACGTCGACATCGACCCCGACGCGATCGACGACACCCGCGACTGGACGCTGTCGGCGGACGGCCGGCCGCTCGTCCTCGCCGAGGGCGTGGAGGAGGCGCGGCGCACGTCCGGCGCGCTGGAGGTCAGCGCGGGCCACGGCCCCGGCGGGTACGTGCGGGTGCGGCGGGCGACGACGCGGCTGTCGGTGAGCGAGTGCGTGTGGCGCCCCGACGGGACGCTGTCGCTGGCGGCGACGCACACGGCGCACACGGCCGGGCAGATCGTGGTGCGCGGCCGCGGGCGCCGCAAGGAGCACGCGTTCGACCTGGTCCCGGACGGCTCGGGCACGCTGCGGGCCGAGGTGCCGGCGGCGGCGGTGCCGAGCGTCGCGGGGATCCTGCCGCTGCGGCCGGGCCGCTGGGACGTGCTGTTCCGGCCGCCGGGCGGGCGGGCCCTGACGGTCCGGCTGACGGACGCCGCGCAGCGCACCCTGCCGGGGCCGCTGGAGGTGGCGCGCCGCGGCTACGCGCTGGAGACCAAGGACGGCCGGCTGGTCATCGCGGTCACCGGCGACGTGTCCGGCGAGGAGAAGAGCGCGGGCCCGAAGTACCGGGAGGAGGCGCGCCGCAGGGTGGCCCGGGAGGGGCTGCGCGACGCGGTGCTGTTCTCCTGCTTCAACGGGCGGCAGTTCTCCGACAGCCCGAAGGCGATCCACCAGGAGCTGCTGCGGCGCGGCACCGACCTGGAGCAGCTGTGGGTCGTGAACGACGCGCAGGCCGAGCTTCCGGACACGCTGAAGGCCGTCCGGCTGAACGGCAAGGAGTGGCAGGAGGCGGTGACGACGTCCCGCTACATCGTCACCAACCACCGGCTCGGCGACTGGTTCCAGCGGCACCCCGACCAGATCGTCCTGCAGACCTGGCACGGCACCCCGCTGAAGAAGATCGGCCGGGACGTCAAGGAGGTCCACTTCGCGTACGCGCCGGGGATGAAGTCGGCGCTGCAGAGCAAGGAGAAGAAGCCCGAGGGCCCGGCGGTCCCGGAGTGGAGCCACCTGCTGTCGCCGAACCCGTTCAGCACGGAGATCTTCCGCCGCGCGTTCGCGTTCAAGGGCGAGATGCTGGAGGTCGGGTACCCGCGGAACGACCTGCTGTACAGCCCGGAGGCGGACGCGGTCGCGAGGTCGGTCCGGGCGCGGCTCGGCATCCCGGAGGGCAAGCGGGTCGTGCTGTACGCGCCGACGTGGCGCGACGACCAGTACTACAGCCGCGGCCGGTACAAGCACGACATGCGCCTCGACCTGGACCGCGCGCGCGCCGCGCTGGGCGACGACCACGTCCTGCTGGTCCGGCTGCACTCCAACGTGGTGGACGGCATCACCGAGGACGAGCACGGCTTCGTCCGGGACGTGTCGCTGTACCCGGACATCACCGAGCTGTACCTGATCTCCGACATGATGATCAGCGACTACTCGTCGGTGATGTTCGACTACGCCAACACCGGCCGGCCGATGCTGTTCTTCACCTACGACCTGGCCGACTACCGGGACCGGCTGCGCGGCTTCTACTTCGACTTCGAGGCGGAGGCGCCGGGGCCGCTGGTGGAGACCTCCGACGACCTGATCGACGCGATCCGCGACGTCGAGGCGGCGACGGCGGGGCACCAGGACCGGTACAAGGACTTCGTGGCGCGGTTCTGCCCGCTGGACGACGGGAAGGCCGCGGCGCGCACCGTGGACCGGGTGTTCCCGCCCCAAGGGTGATCAACTGTCGCCATCCGTGACCGTCCGGCATCGATGCGTTGATAGGCTACCCGCCTGGCACAAGCGACATCGGGGAAGGCTGCGGACATTGGACGCGGTGGCCAACCATTGCCGCGTGGGCTCCGACGACCGCCTGCGCATCCGGTGGCACGACCCTCTGCCGGAGGGGCGGCGGGTCGTGCTGCGGCACCGGGCGTCGGGCGAGACGCGCCCGGTGCCCGTCGCGGCGGACCGGCGGTCGCTGGAGGTGCACGTCGGCGACCTGGCGACCGGCACCTGGGAGCCCCTCATCGAGACGGACGCCGCGGCGGACGGGCCGGGCAGGGGCGCGGGCGACGGCTCCGCCCGCCCGATCCTGACCGACGACCCGGGCTTCTCGCTGGACGGGCTGCGCGCCTACGCGGACCGTCCGCGCGACCGGGCCGTCCGGGCGGTGCGGACGCGGAACGGGCACGCCCGGCTCCGCGTCCGGACGGTCTCCCCGCACGCCGAGGTGGCGGCGGTGCATCCGCGCGACGGCGAGATCCGGATCGACGGGTGGCTCGCGTACACGGGCCCGCGCACCGGCGAGACGGCGCGGCTCGTGGCCGCGCCGCGCGACGGCGGCGCCGCGGTGACCGGGGAGGCCGCCCTCGACGGCACCGGCTTCCGCTGCCGCCTGGCGGTCGACGCGCTGGCCGCGGCGGAGCCCGCCCTGTGGGACCTGTGGCTCGACGTCGGCGACGTGCACGCCCGCCTCGGCACCTGGCTCGACGACGCGCCCGGCAAGCGCGGCAAGCTGTCCTACCCCCGGCAGGTCGCCGCGCCGGGCGGGCGGGAGATGGCCGTCCGGCCGTACTACACCGAGCGGGACCAGCTGGCGGTCTCCTGCCGGCCGGTGGGGGATGACGGCGCGTGAAGATCACGTTCCTGCTGCTGGAGGCCTTCTCCATCGACGGCACCGTCCGCTGCACCTTCACGCTCGCCGACGAGCTGTCGCGGCGGCACGAGGTCGAGGTCGTGAGCGTGCTGCGGGACCGGGACCGGCCCGTCCTGCCGCTGTCGGACCGGGTCCGGCTGCGGTCCCTGGTCGACGTACGGCCCGGCGCGACCGTCCCGTGGCCGAACACCGCGCGCGCCGAGCGGCTGATGCCGGAGCCGTCCGCGATGGTCCACCCGGAGGAGCGCAGCTTCAACAAGTACAGCGCCTGGACCGACGACCGGCTCACCCGCTTCCTGCGGCACCTGCACACGGACGTGCTGGTCACGACGCGCGCCGGGCTCAACCTGGCGGCGGCGCGGCTGGCGCCCCGCCGGGTGGTCGTCGTCGGGCAGGAGCACCTCCAGCTCGGCATCAACGAGCCCGGGATCCTCGCGGAGATCAAGGAGTGGTACCCGCGGCTCGACGCGCTCACCTGCCTGACCGCCGCCGACCGGGCCGCCTACGAGGAGCTGCTGCCGCCGGGGTCGTGCCCGGTCCGCGCGATCCCCAACGGCCTGCCGCCCCGGGTGCATCCGCGGTCCCGGCAGGAGAACCGGATCGTCGTCGCGGCCGGCCGGGTCGTGTGGATCAAGGGCTACGACCTGCTGATCGACGCGTTCGCGCAGGTCGTGGAGAAGCACCCGGAGTGGAGCCTGCGGATCTACGGGGACGGGCCCCGGCGCGAGGAGCTGCGCCGCAGGGCGACCCGCCTCGGGCTGTACAACAACGTCCTGATGATGGACCCCACCGACGACATGGAGGGCGAGCTCGCCAAGGCGTCGGTGCTCGCGGTGTCCTCGCGCGCCGAGTCGTTCGGGATGACGATCATCGAGGGGTTCGCGTGCGGGCTGCCGGTGGTCGGCTTCGACTGCCCGTGCGGGCCCCGCGAGATCATCACCGACGGCCGGGACGGGCTGCTCGTCCCGCCCGAGGACCCGGACGCGTTCGCCGGGGCGCTGCTGCGCGTGATCGAGGACGAGGAGCTCCGCCTGACGATGGCCGCGAACGCCGTCGCGGCGGCGACCCGGTTCGACATAGCGGTCGTGGCCGCCGCCTGGGAGCGGATGCTGGCGGACCTGCACGCCCGCCCCCGCCGGACGAGGCGGCGCTAGCGGGGGCGGCGCCGGCGGGACGGCGCCAGCGGGACGGGGCTAGGCGCTGAGCGACTCCTCGGCGGCGGGCTCGTCGTCGTCCTGCCCGGGGCCGGGCTCGCCCACCGGGTCCTCGCGGACGCGGCGCGGCGACGGCAGCAGCGCGAGCCCCAGCGCCACGCACGCGAACGGCACGGCGGGCAGCACGTAGCGGTAGTCGAAGTCGGCGGTCGCCGCCGGGATGACCAGCAGCGCGAGGCTCGTCCCCCACGGCATCAGCGCGCCGGTCCCCCAGTGCCGGACGGGCCCGAGCAGCCGCCACCGGGTGCCGCGCCGCCCGAAGTGCGGCAACGCGAACACCAGCCCGCCGAGCAGGACGAGCCCGAGGACGGTGCCGGGCATCGACATGCGGTCCTGGTAGGACAGCATCTTCCCGGCCCACGGCTGGACGACCTTCGTCTCCCCGCCGGACGGGTCGTACTTCTCCGCTACGAGGGCCTGCTCGTCGTCCCACGACTCGCCCTTGGGGAACACGTACTCCAGCCAGGTCCACGGCGTCGGGTACGGCTCGCGCTTCCAGTCGAAGGACCGCCAGGTGTCGCGGACCACGACGCGCGCGTAGTCGCCGGGCTGCTTCTCGATGGCCTGCTTCGTGAAGTCGCTCGCCATCCGGTTGGCCTGGTCGCCGGTGATCCAGCCGGGGATCCGGTGGAACGGGGAGTCGGCGGTCCACAGCACCACGAACGCCGGCGCGATCTGCGGGTCCTCGTCCGGCGGCGGGCACATGATCCGCAGCTCCGGGCTCGGCTTGATCTTGGCGCAGTCGGCGAACGCGGCGGTGCGGCCGTACAGCCAGATGGAACTCGCCTTGGTCACGGTGAACTGGCCGTAGGTCTCCTTGAACCAGTACATGTAGCCGCCGAGCGGCAGCACGAACGCGATCAGCGCGGCGACGAGCGGCCGCCAGCCCGCGCGGCGCAGCAGCATGCCGAGCAGGATCACGGCGATCAGCGGCAGGCCCGCCGAGCGGGTCACCGCGGCGAACGCGGCGAACATCCCGGCGAGCGCGCCGAGCCACCAGGTCGCCCGGCGCCGCCACAGCGCCGCCGTCACCGCCGCGAGCAGCAGGAACGTGAAGAGCGAGTCGGACATGAGCATGTGCTCGAGGGCGATCTGGTAGCTGTCCAGCAGCACCGGCACCGTCAGCGCCGCGCCGAGCAGCCCGGGCACGAGGTACCGCCAGCCGAGCCGCCCCGCGCTCCCGTCCGGCCCGTTGGGCCATGCCGCCCGGCCCGCCCGCCACACCAGCAGGTACACCAGGACCCCGCCGAGCAGCCCGATGGCGTGCTGCACCGACACCATCACGGTGAAGGAGTGGAACGGCTTCAGCGCCCACAGCAGGATCGGGTAGCCGCTCGGGCGCGTCTCACCGGGCCGGAGCTTGAGGGCCGCTTCGAGGTAGCTGGGCGAGTCGCCCGTCCAGTGCGGCGCGGGGTAGCCGCGGACCGCGATGATCCGGATCCAGGTGGCCGCCACGAGCACGCAGGCGAAGGGCAATTGGGCAAGAACTGCCATAGGTCTGACGCGCACCGCCAAAGCCTACCCAGCCACGCCCATCAAAACGATCTGGACAGGCGGTGCCGGCGCCCTGCTCGTCCCATGCGTCCCACTAACGGAGTCACGACTCGGTGACAATGCCGGAGACCGCATCCGGACAGCCGATACCATCGAGCGGTCCCGGGACGAAAGGAAACCCCTCCATGGCGAACTTCACGCTCGACGACGTTCGGCAACGGACGTACAAGGCGCGTGACGCGTGGTGGACGGTCCTGCTGGTCGACCCGCTCGCCGCTCGCCTGGTGAAGTTCACCGCGAACCGGACCAGGATCACGCCCAACCAGCTCACCGTCGGCGCGCTGATCCTCGGTCTCGGCGCGGGCGCCTGCTTCGCGGTGGCGTCCTGGCCGTGGCTGCTCGCCGGCGCGGTGCTGTACCACCTGTCGTTCACGCTCGACTGCATGGACGGCAAGATCGCGCGACTGAAGGGCACCGGGTCGGTGTTCGGCGCGTGGCTGGACTACATCTTCGACCGGGTCCGCGTGCTGGCCTGCGCGATCGCGCTGATGGCCGGGCAGTACGCGGCGACGGGGAACGTCGCCTACGTGTGGACGGCGCTCGGCGTCGTCTTCCTGGACATGCTCCGCTACATGGACGCGCTGGAGATCTACAAGGTGCGCTCGCAGATGCGCACCACGCTGCTGGAGGCGCGCCAGGAGGCGGAGACGCTGGAGGCGGCGGTCCGGCGGGCCGACGGCGACCAGGGCGCGCTGCCCGACGCGGCCGAGGTCGGCGCGGACCTGCGCTCCGCCGAGGGCGCGCTCGGCACCGACCCCGAGATGGAGGAGCAGGTCGTCGGCGACACCGAGCGCGCCAACGCCGACCTCCAGGCGGGCTTCTACAAGCGGTTCCCCTGGTACATCCGGATCCGCAACGTGCTGCTGCGGGGCCGGATCCGCCCGCACCTGATCAGCGGCATCGAGTTCCAGATGGGCGTGTTCATCGTCGCCCCGGTGATCGCCGCGGCCGTACCGGGCGCGATCATCCCCGTCGTGTGCGTGAGCGCCGCCGGCATGCTGGCCTTCGAGCTGTTCATCATCTACAAGTTCTGGCTGTCCAGCCGGGACTACAGCCGCAGCCTCGCCAAGCTGAACGGCACGATCGAGGGCTACCGGGCGCAGCTGCCCGCCGAGGAGCCGGCGCACTCCGGCGCCGCGGTGGTCGGCAGCTCCGGCTGACCGCCGCCGCCGGCCTCCACGACTCGCGACGGCCCGGCGGAAGCGCGCACCATGCGCGCTTACCGCCGGGCCGTTGGGCATTGGAGGTCCCG
>NZ_JBEYYT010000083.1:0-28510 GCF_040645715.1 Spirillospora sp. NPDC046719
CGGACGGCCGTCGCCGCCCGCGACGTCCGCCTCTCCTACGCCGACCTCAACGCCCGCGCGAACCGGCTCGCCCGGCACCTCGTCGCGCGCGGCGTCGGCGCGGAGGACTTCGTCGCGCTGGCCCTCCCGCGCGACGAGGACCTCGTCGTCGCGGCGCTGGCCGTGCTGAAGGCGGGAGCCGCCTACCAGCCGATCGACCTCGCCTACCCGGCGGACCGCATCGCCTACATGCTGGACGACGCCGCGCCCGCCTGCGTCATCACGACCCGCTCCGCCGAGCTGCCCGGCGGCACGCCCCGCGTCGAGCTCGACGTCCTCGACCTCGGCGGCCTGCCGGGGGACGACCTCACCGACGCCGAGCGCGTCCGGCCGCTCCGCCCGGCCCATCCCGCCTACGTCATCTACACCTCGGGCTCGACGGGCCGCCCGAAGGGCGTCGTCATCTCGCACGCGAACGTGGTCGACTTCTGCGCCGAGTCGATGGTGGGCTACGGGCCCGAGCGGATGCGGCGTGTCCTGTTCTCCACGTCGCTGAACTTCGACGTGTCGCTGTTCGAGTGGCTGGTGCCGCTGACGGCCGGCGGCGAGATCGAGATCGTCCGCGACCTGCTGGAGGTCGCCGAGCGCGGCGGCTGGTCGGGCTCGCTGATCAGCGGCGTGCCGTCGGCGGTGTCGGTGCTGCTGGCGCGGAAGGACTTCCGGCTCGATGTGGGGGACGTGGCGCTCGGCGGGGAGGCGCTCTCACCGCGGCTGCTGCGCGACGTCCGGGCGCTGCTGCCGGACGCGCGGATCTCCAACATCTACGGCCCCACCGAGGCGACGGTCTTCGTGACGGGCTGGTTCGACGACGGCAACGCCTCCGGGATGGCGCCGATCGGCGGCCCGATGGCCAACACCCGCGCGTACGTGCTGGACGAGCGGCTGCGGCCCGTCCCGGTCGGCGTGCCCGGCGAGCTGTACGTGGCAGGCGACGGCCTCGCGCGCGGCTACCTGCGCCGCCCGGGGCTGACCGCCGACCGGTTCGTGGCCTGCCCGTTCGGCGGCCCCGGCGAGCGGATGTACCGGACGGGCGACCTCGTCCGCTGGAACCGCGACGGGAACATCGAGTACCTCGGCCGCCTCGACCACCAGGTGAAGGTCCGCGGCTTCCGGATCGAGCTGGGCGAGATCGAGGCGGCGCTGTCGGCGCATCCCGCGGTGACGCAGAGCGTCGTCGTCGCCCGCCGCGACGCCGCCGGCGACACCGTCCTGGTCGGCTACGTCGTCGGCCCCGACGCCGGGGCGGTGCCGGCGCAGGAGCTGCGCGGGTTCGTCGGCCGGACGCTGCCCGCGTACATGGTGCCGTCGGCGATCGTGGCGCTGGACGCGATGCCGCTCAACCCGAACGGGAAGCTGGACCGTGCCGCGCTGCCCGAGCCGGACCTCGCCGCGCCGGAGTCCGCGCGGGGCCCGCGCGACGCCCGCGAGGAGATCCTCGCCGGCATCTTCGCCGACGTCCTCGGGGTGGAGCGGGTCGGGGTCGACGACGGGTTCTTCGACCACGGCGGCGACTCGCTGAAGGCGACCCGCGTCGTCGCGCGGGCGCGCGCCGCGCTGAACGTCGAGCTGCCCGTCCGGGCGCTGTTCGAGACGCCGACCGTCGCCGGCCTCGCCGAGCGGATCGCCGCGTCCGGCGGCGAGGCGCGGCGGCCCGCGCTGCGGCCGGCGGAGCGGCCCGACCCGCTGCCGGTGTCGCACGCCCAGGAGCGGCTCTGGTTCCTCAACCGCCTCGAGGGCCTCACCGCGACCTACAACCTGCCGATCCCGCTGCGGCTGACCGGCGCGGTCGACGTCGCCGCGATGCGCGCCGCGCTCCGCGACGTCGTCGCCCGGCACGAGTCGCTGCGGACCGTCTTCGGCGACGCCGACGGCGAACCGGTCCAGATCATCCTGGACCCGGCCGACGCCGACCCGCCGCTGGCGATCGGCGACGCCGACCCCGGCGACCTGTTCGGGGCGGTGTTCGCCGACGCCACCCGCGGCTTCGACCTGGCGTCCGACCTGCCCCTCCGCGCCCACCTGTACCGGCTGGGCACGAACGAGGCGGGTGCGGAGGAGCATCTGCTGCTGCTCGTCCTGCACCACATCGCGGGCGACGGCTGGTCGATGGCGCCGCTGGCCCGCGACGTCGTCACCGCCTACCTGGCGCGCCGCGACGGGAAGGCGCCCGAGTGGGCGCCGCTGCCCGTCCAGTACGCCGACTACGCGCTCTGGCAGCGCGAGCTGCTCGGCTCCGAGGACGACCCGGACGGCCTCGCCGCCCGCCAGATCGCCTACTGGAAGGACGCCCTCGCCGGGCTGCCCGACCAGATCGCCCTCCCGCTGGACCGGCCGCGCCCCGACCGCGCCTCCTACCGGGGCGGGCGGGCCGCCTTCGAGGTCCCGGCGGAGCTGCACGAAGGGCTGCGCGCCGTCGCCCGCGACCACCAGGTCAGCGTGTTCATGGTGCTGCAGGCCGCGCTCGCCGCGCTGCTCACCCGGCTCGGCGCCGGCACCGACGTGCCGATCGGGTCGCCGATCGCGGGCCGCACCGACCAGGCCCTCGACGACCTCGTCGGGGTGTTCGTCAACACCCTCGTGCTGCGCACCGACACCTCGGGCGACCCGTCGTTCGCGGAGCTGCTCGCCCGCGTCCGGGAGACCGACCTCGCCGCCTACGCGCACCAGGACGTCCCGTTCGAGCGGCTCGTCGAGGTGCTGAACCCGGTCCGGTCGCTGGCCCGGCACCCGCTGTTCCAGGTGATGCTGACCCTGCAGAACAACCCCGAGGCGTCCGTCGAGCTGCCCGGCCTGAACGTCGCGGTCGAGCCGGTGGACCCGGGCGTCGCGAAGTTCGACCTGGAGTTCCTGCTGGAGGGCGCCCCGGACGGCGGCCTCAGCGGCGTCCTGGAGTACGCGCGGGACCTGTTCGACGCGGAAACCGCCGAGCGGCTCACCGGCTGGTACCTGCGCACCCTCGAACAGGTCGCCGCGACCCGCGCCGCCGTCACCGTGGACGGCCTCGACCTGCCCGGCGTCACCCTCGTCGAGGTCGCCGAACCGGCCGCGGGGCCGGTCGAGAAGCGCCTCGTCGCCTACGTCGTCGCCGCGCCCGGCGAGGCCGTCGACCCGGAGGAGCTGCGCGCGCACGTCCGCGCGAACCTGCCCGAGGCGATGGTCCCCGCCGCCGTCGTCGTGCTGGACGAGCTGCCGCTCACCCCGAACGGCAAGGTCGACACCAGGGCGCTGCCGAAGCCGGACCTCGCGCCCGCCGTCCCCGCCACCGCGTTCCGGGCCCCGTCGGGGGAGCGGGAGGAGGCCGTCGCGGCCGTCTTCGCCGACCTGCTCGGCCTCGACCGCGTCGGCGCCGACGACGACTTCTTCGCGCTCGGCGGCAACTCGCTGATCGCGATGCGGGTCGTCAGCCGCGTCCGCCGGGCGCTGGACGCCGAGCTGCCCGTCCGCGCGCTGTTCGAGGCGCCGACCGTCGCCGGGCTCGCCGCGCTGCTGGACCGCCGGGACGCCGCGCCGGGACGTCCCGCGCTGGAGCGCCGGGAGCGGCCCGAGACCGTCCCGCCGTCGTACGCGCAGCAGCGGCAGTGGTTCCTCAACCGGTTCGAGGGACCGTCCGCGACCTACAACATGCCGATCGCGCTGCGCGTCCGCGGCCGGCTCGACGTGGACGCGCTCCGCGCCGCCGTCGGCGACGTCGTCGGGCGGCACGAGACGCTCCGCACGATCCTGCCCGACAGCGGCGGCGTGCCGCGCCAGCAGGTGCTGGACCCGGCCGCGGCCCGGCCGGAGCTGGAGATCACCGAGACCGCCGAGGCCGAGCTGCCGGCGCGGCTGGCCATGGCGGCCGGCTACGCCTTCGACATCTCCGCCGAGCCGCCGCTGCGCACCCACCTGTTCCGGCTCGCGCCGGACGAGCACGTCGTGCTGCTGCTCCTGCAGCACGTCGGCGGCGACGGCTGGTCGATGGCGCCGCTGGCCCGCGACGTCCTCACCGCCTACGCGGCGCGCGTGGAGGGCCGGGCGCCGGACTGGGCGCCGCTGCCCGTCCAGTACGCCGACTACACGCTCTGGCAGCAGGAGCTGTTCGGGTCCGAGGACGATCCGGACAGCCTGATCTCCCGGCAGATCGCGTACTGGCGGGACGCGCTCGCCGGGCTCCCCGAGGAGCTCGAACTGCCGGCCGACCGGCCGCGTCCGGCGCAGGCGTCCTACCGCGGCGCGACGGCCCGGTTCCGGCTCGGCGCCGACGTGCACGCGGCGCTCCGGAGGCTCGCGCTCGACACCGGCGCCAGCCCGTTCATGGTCGCGCAGGCCGCGTTCGCCGCGCTGCTGACCCGGCTCGGCGCGGGCACGGACGTGCCGGTCGGGTCGCCGATCGCGGGCCGTACCGACGAGGCCCTGGACGACCTCGTCGGCATGTTCGTCAACATGCTGGTGTTCCGCACCGACACCTCCGGCGACCCGTCGTTCCGCGAGCTGGTCGCGCGGGTGAAGGAGACCGACCTCGCCGCCTACGCGCACCAGGACGTCCCGTTCGAGCGGCTCGTCGAGGTCCTCAACCCGCCGCGGCACCTCGCCCGGCACCCGCTGTTCCAGGTCGGGCTGACGTTCCAGAACAACCCCGAGGCGCGGCTGGAGCTGCCCGGCTTCACCGCCGAGGCGGAGCCGCTGCACGCCGGCGTGTCCCGATTCGACCTGCTGATGGTCCTCACCGAGCGGGAGGACGGCCTCGACGGCGAGCTGGAGTACGCGCTCGACCTGTACGACCCGGCGACGGCGGAGCGGCTCGTCGCCCGCTTCGAGCGGTACCTGTCGGCGCTGCTCGCCGACCCGGACGCCCCCATCGGCGCCGCGGACGTCCTCGACCCGGCCGAGCGCGACCTGGTCCTCGGCGAATGGGCGGGCGGCAAGGCGCCGGACGTGGAGCGGTCGACGATCCCGGCGCTGTTCGAGGCGCAGGCGGCGGCGCGTCCGGGTGCGGTGGCGGTGTCGTTCGAGGGCGTGTCGCTGACCTATGGCGAGGTGAACGCGCGGGCGAACCGGCTGGCGCGGCGCCTGGCCGAGCAGGGCGTCGGCCCGGAGCAGTTCGTCGCGCTGAAACTGCCGCGCTCGGCGGACCTGGTCGTGGCGATCCTCGCCGTGCTGAAGTCGGGCGCCGCCTACGTCCCGATGGACCCGGACTATCCCGAGGACCGCATCGCGTACATGGTCGAGGACGCCGCCCCCGTCCTGACCATCGGCCCGGACGATCTCGACGCGTCCGGCTACGACGACGCGAACCTCGGCGTGGCGGTCTCGCCGGACCACCCCGCGTACGTGATCTACACGTCGGGGTCGACGGGGCGTCCCAAGGGCGTCGTGGTCCCGCACCAGAACGTCGTCCGGCTGCTGCGTTCGACGGAGCACTGGTTCGATTTCGGCCCCGACGACGTGTGGACGCTGTTCCACTCCTACGCCTTCGACTTCACCGTCTGGGAGCTGTGGGGCTCGCTGCTCTACGGCGGCCGCCTGGTCGTCGTCCCGTACCTGACGTCGCGGTCGCCGGACGAGTTCCTGAAGCTGCTGGCTGACGAGCGCGTGACCGTCCTGAACCAGACGCCGTCGGCGTTCTACCAGCTCATGGCCGCCGACAAGGCGAACCCGGGCTCGGATCTCGCGCTGCGGTACGTCGTGTTCGGCGGCGAGGCCCTCGAACTGGGCCGCCTGGAGGACTGGTACTCGCGGCACCCCGAGGACGCGCCGACCCTCGTGAACATGTACGGGATCACCGAGACCACGGTGCACGTCTCGTACATCGCCCTGGACCGCGCCTACGCCGCGACCGCACCGGGCAGCGTCATCGGCGCCGGCATCCCGGACCTGCGCGTCTACGTCCTCGACGCGCGGCTCCAGCCCGTCCCGCCGGGCGTCGTCGGTGAGCTGTACGTCGCGGGTCCGGGGTTGGCGCGCGGCTACCTCAACCGTCCCGGCCTGAGCGCGGAGCGGTTCGTCGCCGACCCGTACGGCGCCCCCGGCACCCGCATGTACCGGACCGGCGACGTCGGGCGGTGGCTGAAGGACGGCCGCCTCGAATACCTCGGCCGCAGCGACCAGCAGGTGCAGCTCCGCGGCTTCCGCATCGAGCTGGGCGAGATCGAAGCGGCCCTGGCCCGGCACGACGCCGTGGCGGACGCCGCCGTCGTCGTCCGCGACGACCGCCTCGTCGCCTACGTCGTCGCCTCAGCGCCCGTCGACCCCGCCGAGCTGCGCAGGTTCGCAAGCGGCGACCTGCCCGACCACATGGTCCCGGCCGTGGTCGTGGAGCTGGACGCGCTGCCGCTGACCGTCAACGGCAAGCTCGACCGCAAGGCGCTGCCCGCGCCCGACTTCGCCGCGAAGACGTCCTCTCGTGCGCCCCGCACGCCGGAGGAGGAGACCCTCGCCGGTCTGTTCCGGGAGGTCCTCACCCTGGAGCGGGTCGGGATCGACGACGGGTTCTTCGACCTCGGCGGCGACTCCATCATCGCGATCCAGCTCGTGTCGCGCGCCCGGCAGTCCGGCCTGGTCATCACGCCCCGCGACGTGTTCCAGCACCAGACCGTCGAGGAGCTCGCCGCGGTCGCGCGGCCGGTCGGCGAGGACGAGCGCGTCGAGGCCGAGGCGCCCGGCGCGGGCGTCGGACCGGTCCCGGTCACCCCGATCGTCGCGTGGCTCCGCGACCGGGTCGGCGGCGACGCGTCCCTGATCAGGGGCTTCCACCAGTCGATGCTGCTGCGCACCCCGCCCGCGCTCGGCGCGGAGGGCCTCACGGCCGCGTTCCAGACCGTCCTGGACCACCACGACGTCCTCCGGCTCCGCCTGGACGCCGACGGCGACCGGTGGCAGCCGGTCGTCCGGCAGGCCGGCGCCGTGGACGCCGCCGCCCTCGTCACCCGGGTGGACGTCGCGGGCCTCGACGCCGACAAGCTCGCCGTGGTCATCGCCGAGCAGGCCGCCGCCGCCCGCGACCGCCTCGACCCCGAGGCCGGGACGACGGCGCAGCTCGTCTGGTTCGACGCGGGCCGCGAGCAGGGCCGCCTCCTCGTCGTCCTGCACCACCTCGTCGTGGACGGCGTCACCTGGCGGATCCTGCTGCCCGACCTCGTCACCGCCTGGGCGGGCGGGACCCTCGACCCCGTCCCGACCTCGTTCCGCCGGTGGGCGCAGCGGCTCACCGCCACCGCCGCCGACCGCGAGGACGAGCTGGAGGACTGGCTCGACATCGTGGACGGCCCGCCCCAGCGGCTCGCCCCGCGCGCCCTCGACCCGCGCGTGGACATCGCCGCCCGCGCCCGGTCGCTGACCGTGGAGCTGCCCGCCGACGTCACCGGCCCGCTGCTCACCGACGTGCCCGCCGCGTTCCACGGCCGCGCCAACGACGTCCTGCTCACCGGCCTCGCCCTCGCCGTCGCGCAGTGGCGCCGCCGGCACGGCGCCGGCCGCGGCACGGACGTGCTCGTCGACCTGGAGGGCCACGGCCGCGAGGACGTGGTGCCGGGCGTGGACCTGTCCCGCACCGCCGGCTGGTTCACCTCCATCCACCCCGTCCGGCTCGACGCCGGCGCCGCCGACTGGGCCGCGGTCCGCGACGGCGGCGCCGCCGTCGGCACCGCGATCAAGAAGGTGAAGGAGCAGCTCCGCGCCGTCCCGGACGGCGGCATCGGCTACGGGCTGCTGCGCTACGGCGGCGGTGACGCCGCCGAGGAGCTCGCCGAGCCGCCCGCCGCGCCGATCGCGTTCAACTACCTCGGCCGCGTCGCGCCCGGCGACGGGGACGGCGACTGGACGATCGCGCCCGAGGAGACGCCCGCGGGCGAGGACCCGCGGATGCCGGTCGCGCACGTCCTGGAGATCAACGCGATCACCCGCGACGTGCCCGGCGGCCCGGTGCTGTCGGCGACGTGGACGTGGCCCGGCGGGCTGCTGGAGCCGGCCGCCGTCCGGGAGCTGGCCGACGGCTGGTTCACCGCGCTGCGCGGCCTCGTCGCGCACGTCGCCGCCGCCGGCGACGCCGCCCCCGCCGGCGGGTTCACCCCGTCCGACCTGCTCGTGGACCTGGACCAGAGCGAGATCGACAAGCTGCAGAACGCGTGGAGGGGCCAGTCGTGAACCGGGGGGACCTCGAGGACATCCTGCCGCTGTCTCCCTTGCAGCAGGGGTTCTTCTTCCACGCGCTGTTCGACGCCGAGGGCGGCGACGGCGACGGCGCGGACGGCAGGGACGTCTACACCGCGCAGATCGTGCTCGACCTCGAAGGGCCGGTGGACGCCGGGGCGCTGCGGACGGCCGCCGAGACGCTGCTGCGCCGGCACTCCAACCTGCGCGCCGCGTTCTGGCACGAGGACCTGTCGCGGCCCGTGCAGGTCGTGCCGCGCACCGTCGAGCTGCCGTGGGAGGAGACCGAGGCGGCGGACGCCGCCGAGGCCGACGCGATCGTGGCGCGGGAGCGGGCGCGCGGCTTCGACATGACCGCGCCGCCGCTGCTGCGGTTCGTGCTGGTCCGGACGGGCCCGGAGCGGTACCGGCTGATCTTCACCAACCACCACATCCTGCTGGACGGCTGGTCCACGCCGATCCTGGCGACCGAGCTGTTCATGCTGTACGTGCAGGGCGGCCACGACGCCGGGTTCCCGCGCGTCACCCCGTACAAGAACTACCTGGCGTGGCTGGCGAAGCAGGACCGCGCCGCCGCCGAGGAGGCGTGGCGCCGCGCCCTCGACGGGGTGGAGGAGCCGAGCCTCGTCGCGCCGGAGGCCGCCGCCCGCGCGCCGCGCCCGCCGGAGCGCACCGCCGCCGAGCTGGACGAGCGCACCACCCGCCGGCTGTCCCGCGCCGCCCGCCGGCACGGCGTCACGCTCAGCACCGTGCTGCAGGGCGCGTGGGGCCTGGTCCTCGGCCGGTTCCTCGGCAGCGAGGACGTGGTGTTCGGCGCGACCGTGTCGGGCCGCCCGCCGGAGCTGCCCGGCATCGAGCAGATGATCGGCCTGTTCATCAACACGCTGCCGATCCGCGTCCGGCACCGCCCGGACGAGTCGCTCGCCGCGCTGATGGAGCGGCTCCAGGAGGAGCAGACCGCGCTGCTGGCGCACCACCATCTCGGCCTCACCGACATCCAGCGGGTCGCGGGCCACGGCGGCGCGCTGTTCGACACGATGACGGTGCTGGAGAACTACCCGTTCGACCCGGCCATGCTGGACGGCTCGCTGAACGGGGTCCGCATCGCCGCCGCCGACTCCTACGACGCGACGCACTTCCCGCTGTCGTTCGTCGCGGTACCGGACGACCGGCTGTCGCTGCGCCTGCACTACCGGCCCGACGTGTTCGAGCGCGAGGTCGTCGAGGCGCTGCTGGCCCGCGTCCGCCGCTTCCTGGAGGCGTTCGCGGAGGACTCGTCCCAGCTCATCGGCGCGGTCCCGCTGGCGAGCGAGGACGAGCGCGCCGCCCTGGCGCGCTGGAACGACACCGCCGCCGACGTCCCGTCCGGCACGCTGCCGGCGCTGTTCGAGGCGCAGGCCGCGCGCACCCCCGGCGAGACCGCCCTCGTGTGCGGCGGCACGTCCCTCACCTACGCCGAGCTGAACGGGCGCGCCAACCGCCTCGCGCACGAGCTGATCGCGCGGGGGATCGGCGCCGAGGACCGCGTCGCGATCGTCCTGCCGCGCACGCCCGAGATCGTCGTGGCGATCCTCGGCGTGCTGAAGGCGGGCGCCGCGTACGTGCCGGTCGATCCCGAGTACCCAGCGGACCGCATCGCGTACATGCTGGACGACTGCCGTCCCGCGCTCACCCTCACCGCCGAGGACCTGCCGCTGGGCGGAAGCGGTCCCGAGCACGACCCCGGCGACCCCGCCGACGCCGACCGGGTCCGGCCGCTGCGGGCGGGCAACGCCGCCTACGTCATCTACACGTCCGGATCGACGGGGCGCCCCAAGGGCGTGACGATCCCGCACACCGGCGTCCTGAACTACTTCGAGGCGCACCGGGACGCGTTCATCGACCCGGCGATCGCGGCGGCCGGCGGGCGCCGGATGCGGTTCGCGCACCTCGCGTCGTTCTCGTTCGACACGTCCTGGCACGGGCTGCTGTGGATGATGCACGGCCACGAGCTGCACCTCATCGACGACGCGACGCGCCGGGACGTCGAGGCGTACACCGCGTACGTGGCGCGCGCGCGGATCGACCTCGTCAACACCACGCCGTCGCACTTCGGCTCGCTCCGCGAGGCGGGCCTGCTCGACGATGACGGCCGCCACCTGCCCTCGCACCTGCTGCTCGGCGGCGAGGCCGTCGGCGACGCGCTCTGGAACGAGCTGCGCGAGGTCCCCGGCCTGACGACGCGGAACCTCTACGGCCCGACCGAGTCGACCATCGACACGATGAACCAGGTCGTCGCGCGGTCCGAGCGGGTCTCCATCGGCGGGCCGCACCGCAACACGCGCGCCTACGTGCTGGACGCGGCGCTCCAGCCCGCGCCCGCGGGCGTCCCCGGCGAGCTGTACCTCGCGGGCGCGCAGCTCGCGCGCGGCTACCTCGGGCGGCCGGGGCTGTCCGCCGAGCGGTTCGTCGCCGACCCGTTCGGCGCGCCGGGCGACCGCATGTACCGGACCGGCGACCTCGCCCGCTGGCTCCCCGGCGGCACCATCGAGTACCTGGGCCGCGCCGACGACCAGGTCAAGATCCGCGGGTTCCGGGTCGAGCCGGGGGAGATCGAGGCCGTCGTCGCCGGGTTCGACGGGGTCGCGCGGGCCGCCGTGGTCGTCCGCGAGGACCGGCCCGGCGACCGGCGCCTCGCCGCCTACGTGGTGCCCGCCGACCGGGAGGCGGGCCTGGACGCCGCCGCGCTGCGGCGGTCCGCGGCCGAGCGGCTGCCCGACTACATGGTCCCGGCGTTCACCGTGCTGGACGCGCTGCCGCTGACCGTGAACGGGAAGCTGGACCGGTCCGCGCTGCCCGCGCCCGACACCGGCGCGCCGGTGAGCCGCGCGCCGCGCTCCCCGCAGGAGGAGATCCTCTGCGGGCTGTTCGCGGAGATCCTCGGCGTCCCGCGGGTCGGCGTCGATGACGGGTTCTTCGACCTCGGCGGCGACTCGCTCACCGCGACCCGCCTCGTCGGCCGGATCCGGACCGCGCTGCGCGCCGAGCTGCCCGTCCGGGCGCTGTTCGAGGCCCCGACGGTCGCGGGCCTCGCCGAGCGCCTCGCCGGGGCCGGCGGGGACGTGCGGCCTCCGCTGCGCCGCGCCGAGCGCCCCGAGGTCGTGCCGCTGTCGTACGCGCAGCAGCGGCTCTGGTTCCTCAACCGGTTCGAGGGCGCGTCCGCGACGTTCAACATGCCGGTCGCGCTGCGGCTGGAGGGCGCCCTCGACCTGGACGCGCTGCGCGCCGCGCTCGCCGACGTCGTGGAGCGGCACGAGTCGCTGCGGACGATCTTCCCGGACGGGTCGGGCAGCGCCCGCCAGCTCGTCCTGGACCCGGCCGCCGCCCGGCCGCGCCTCGACGTCGCCCCCGTCGCCGAGGCGGCGCTGCCGGCGGCGCTCGCCGCCGAGGTCGGGCGGGGCTTCGACCTGTCGGTGGAGCCGCCGCTGCGGGCCCGGCTGTTCGCCCTCGACGGTGACACGCACGACGGCGGCACGCACGGCGGTGACACGCACGACGATGACACGCACGACGGGGGCGCGCACGTCCTGGTGCTGGTGCTGCACCACATCGCGGCGGACGGCTGGTCGATGGCGCCGCTGGCCCGCGACGTGGTCCTCGCCTACGCGGCGCGCGCGGAGGGCCGGGCGCCGCAGTGGGCGCCGCTGCCCGTCCAGTACGCCGACTACACGCTCTGGCAGCGCGAGCTGTTCGGGTCGGAGGACGACCCGGACAGCCTGATCTCCCGGCAGATCGCCTACTGGCGGGACGCGTTGGCGGGGCTGCCGGAGGAGCTGCGGCTGCCCACCGACCGGCCGCGCCCGCCGGAGGCGTCCTACCGGGGCGGCACGCACGCCTTCGAACTGGACGCCGAGCTGCACGCGGGCCTGCTGCGCCTCGCCCGGGAGAGCGGCGCGAGCCTGTTCATGGTCATGCAGGCCGCGTTCGCCGCGCTGCTGACCCGGCTCGGCGCGGGCACCGACGTCCCGATCGGGTCGCCGATCGCGGGCCGCACCGACGAGGCCCTGGACGACCTCGTCGGCATGTTCGTCAACATGCTCGTCCTGCGCACCGACACCTCCGGCGACCCGTCGTTCCGCGAGCTGGTCGCGCGGGTGAAGGAGACCGACCTCGCCGCCTACGGCCACCAGGACCTGCCGTTCGAGCGGCTCGTCGAGGTGCTGAACCCGGCGCGGTCGATGGCCCGGCACCCGCTGTTCCAGGTCGCCCTGTCGTTCCAGAACAACCCCGAGGCGCGCCTGGAGATGGACGGCCTCACCGGCGGCGCGGAGCCGCTCACCGCCGGGACGGCGAAGTACGACCTGTCCCTCTACCTGGAGGAGCGGCACGGCGGCGACGGCGCGCCGGACGGGATCGAGGCCGGTCTCGAATACGCCCTCGACCTGTTCGACCCGGCGACGGCCGCCGCGATCGCCGGACGGTTCGAGCGGCTCGTCCGCGACCTCGTCGCCGACCCGGACGCCCCCATCGGCACCGCCGAGATCCTGGAACGCGCCGAACGCCGCACCATCCTGCGCAAGTGGGCGGGCGGCAAGGCGCCGGAGGTGGAGCGGTCGACGATCCCGGCGCTGTTCGAGGCGCAGGCGGCGGCGCGTCCGGGGGCGGTGGCGGTGTCGTTCGAGGGCGTGTCGCTGACGTATGGGGAGGTGAACGCGCGGGCGAACCGGCTGGCGCGGCGCCTGGCCGAGCAGGGCGTCGGCCCCGAGCAGTTCGTCGCGCTGGCGCTGCCGCGCTCCGCCGATCTCGTCGTCGCGATCCTCGCGGTCCTGAAGGCCGGGGCGGCGTACGTCCCGATCGATCCCGACTATCCCGAGGACCGCATCGCGTACATGGTCGAGGACGCCGCCCCCGTCCTGACCCTGCGCCCCGACGACCTGGACGCGTCCGGCTACGACGACGCGAACCTCGGCGTGGCGGTCTCGCCGGACCACCCCGCGTACGTGATCTACACGTCGGGGTCGACGGGGCATCCCAAGGGCGTCGTGGTCCCGCACCAGAACGTGATCCGGCTGCTGCGCTCCACCGAAGAGTGGTTCCACTTCGGCCCGGACGACGTGTGGACGCTGTTCCACTCCTACGCGTTCGACTTCTCGGTGTGGGAGCTGTGGGGGCCGCTGCTGAACGGCGGCCGTCTCGTGGTGGTCCCGTACCTGACGTCGCGGTCGCCGGACGAGTTCCTGAAGCTGCTGGCCGACGAGCGGGTCACCGTCCTGAACCAGACGCCGTCGGCGTTCTACCAGCTCATGGCCGCCGACAAGGCGAACCCGGGCACTGATCTCGCGCTGCGGTACGTCGTGTTCGGCGGCGAGGCCCTCGACCTCGGACGCCTCGAAGACTGGTACTCCCGGCACGCCGAGAACGCGCCGACCCTCGTCAACATGTACGGGATCACCGAGACGACCGTCCACGTGTCGTACCTCGCGCTCGACCGGGTCTCCGCGGCCACCGCGCCGGGCAGCGTCATCGGTACCGGCATCCCGGACCTGCGCGTCTACGTCCTCGACGCGCGGCTCCAGCCCGTTCCGCCGAACGTGGTGGGGGAGATGTACGTCGCCGGTCCGGGGCTGGCGCGCGGCTACCTGAACCGCCCCGGCCTGTCCGCCGAGCGGTTCGTCGCCGACCCCCACGGCAAGCCGGGCACCCGCATGTACCGGACCGGCGACCTCGGCCGCTGGCGCGCCGACGGCACGCTCGAATACCTCGGCCGCGCCGACCAGCAGGTGCAGCTGCGCGGCTTCCGGATCGAGCTGGGCGAGGTCCAGTCCGCGCTGACCAGGCACGACGCCGTGGCGGACGCGGCCGTCGTCGTCCGCGACGACCGCCTGATCGGCTACGTCGTGACCACCGGCGAGGCCGACCCGGCGGAGCTGCGCGCGTTCGCGGGCCGGGGCCTGCCCGACTACATGGTCCCGGCCGCCGTGGTGGTGCTGGACGCGCTGCCGCTCACCACGAACGGCAAGCTCGACCGCGCGGCGCTGCCCGCGCCCGACTTCGCCGCCAAGGCGTCGTCGCGCGCGCCCCGCACGCCCGAGGAGGAGACGCTCGCCGGGCTGTTCGCCGAGGTGCTGAACCTGGAGCGGGTCGGGATCGACGACGGGTTCTTCGACCTTGGCGGCGACTCCATCATCGCGATCCAGCTCGTGTCGCGCGCCCGGCAGTCCGGCCTGGTCATCACGCCCCGCGAGGTGTTCCAGCACCAGACCGTCGAGGAGCTGGCGGCGGCGTCGCGCCCCGTCGGCGAGGACGAGCGGATCGAGGCGGAGGCGCCCGGCGCGGGCGTCGGCCAGGTCCCCGCCACCCCGATCATGCGCTGGTTCCAGGAGCTGGACGGCCCGACCGCCGGCTACAGCCAGCGGATGCTGCTGCAGGTCCCGCCCGGCCTCGGCGCCGGGGAGCTGGCGGCGGCCCTCCAGACCCTCGTCGACCACCACGACATGCTGCGGCTCCGCGTGCGGGACGGCGAGTTCGAGGTCGCCGAGCCCGGCGCGGTCGACGCGGCGCCGCTGGTCCATCGCGTCGACGTCACCGGTCTTGAGGGCGGCGCGCTGCGCGCCGTCCTCGCCGAGCAGGCCCGCGCCGCCCGCGACCGCCTCGACCCCGAGGCCGGGACGGTGGCGCAGCTCGTCTGGTTCGACGCCGGCCCCGGCGCGTCCGGCCGCCTGCTGCTGACCCTGCACCACCTCGTCGTCGACGGCGTGTCCTGGCGGATCCTGCTGCCCGACCTCGTCACCGCTTGGGCGGGCGGGACCCTCGACCCCGTCCCGACCTCGTTCCGCCGCTGGGCGCAGCGCCTGGTCGCGGAGGCGTCCGACCCGTCCCGCACCGCCGAGCTGGCGCTGTGGGAGGACGTCCTCGCCACCCCCGACCCCGCCCTCGGCGCCCGCCCCCTGGATCCGAAGGCCGACACGTTCGGGACGGCCCGGCACCTCACCCTCCACCTGCCCGCCGACGTCACCGGGCCGCTGCTCACCGACGTCCCGGCCGCGTTCCACGGCCGCGCCAACGACGTCCTGCTCACCGGCCTCGCCCTCGCCGTCGCCGAATGGCGCCGCGACCGGGGCGTGGGCGACGACACCGCCGTCCTCATCGACCTGGAGGGCCACGGCCGCGAGGAGATCGTGCCGGGCGTCGACCTGTCCCGCACCGCCGGCTGGTTCACCGCGATCCACCCCGTCCGGCTCGACGCCGGCTGGGTCGAGCCCGGCGACGTCCGCGAGGGCGGGCAGGCCGTCGGCACCGCGCTGAAGCGGGTCAAGGAGCAGCTGCGGGAGATCCCCGACAACGGGATCGGGTACGGGCTGCTGCGCCACCTCAACCCGGCCGCCGCGCGGCGGCTCGGCGGCCGCCCGCACCCGCAGATCGCCTTCAACTACCTCGGCCGGTCCGCGGTGCCCGAGGCCACCGACTGGGGGCCCGCAGGGCAGGCCGACGCCGAGGCGCTCGGCGGCGGGCAGGACGACGCGCTCGGCCTCGTCCACGCCGTCGAGGTCAACGCCCACACCCGGGACCTTCCGGACGGCCCCGAGCTGAGCGCCACCTGGACCTACGCGGGCGGCCTGTTCGACGAGCACGCCGTCCGCGACCTCGCCGAACGCTGGTTCGCGGCGCTGCGCGGCCTCGTCGCGCACGTCGTGGACGCGCCCGCCGACGGGCCCGTGGGCGGCTTCACCCCCTCCGACCTGTCGCTGGTCGACGTCAGCCAGGACGAGATCGACGAGCTCGCCGCCGAACTCGACGGTGAATGGGAGCTGGATTGAGCAAGTCGCAGCTTGAGGACATCCTCCCGCTGTCCCCGTTGCAGCAGGGCCTGTTCTTCCACGCCCTGTACGACTCGGGGCACGACGTCTACACCGCGCAGATCGTGTTCGACCTGCGCGGCCCCCTCGACGTGGACGCCCTGCGCGCCGCCGCCGCGACGCTCCTGCGCCGGCACGCGAACCTGCGCGCCGGGTTCCGGCAGCGCAAGGAGGGCTCGCCCGTCCAGGTCGTGCACCGCGCCGTCCGGCTGCCGTGGGAGGACGCCGACCTGACCGGCCTGCCCGAGGCCGAGCGGGACGCGCGGGCGCGGGAGCTGGCCGAGGCCGAGCGGGCCCGCCCGTTCGACATGGCCCGGCCGCCGCTGCTGCGCTTCCTGCTGATCCGGCTGGCGGACGGCCTGCACCGGATGGTGTTCACCAACCACCACATCCTGCTCGACGGCTGGTCCACGCCCGTCCTGCAGACCGAGCTGTTCGCGCTGTACCTCGCCAAGGGCGACGACACCGGCATGCCGCGCGTCGCCCCGTACAAGAACTACCTCGCGTGGATCGCGGGGCAGGACCGCGCCGCCGCCGAGGACGCCTGGCGCCGCGCCCTCGACGGCGTCGACGGGCCGACCCTCGTCGCGCCCGGCGCCGGCGAGCCCGGCGCCGCTGAGCCCGGCCGCGTCCGGATCCGGCTCACCGAGGACCTCACCGCCGCGCTGTCCGCGCGCGCCCGCGCCGAGGGCGTCACCCTCAACACGGTCCTCCAGCTCGGCTGGGGCGTCCTGCTCGGCCGCCTCACCGGCGCGACGGACGTGGTGTTCGGCGCCGCCGTGTCCGGGCGCCCGCCGGAGCTGCCCGGCGTCGAGCAGATGATCGGCCTGTTCATCAACACGCTGCCGATCCGCGTGCGGGTCCGCCCCGGCGACACGGTCGCCGCCGCCCTCACCCGCCTGCAGGACGAGCAGGCCGCGCTGATGCAGCACCACCACCTCGGGCTGTCGGACGTGCAGCGGCTCGCCGGCGCCGGACCGCTGTTCGACACGATGACCGTCCTGGAGAACTACCCGTTTGACCCCGACGCCGCCGGCGCCGACCTCGGCGGCCTCACCCTCCACAACGTCGACGGCCACGACGCAACCCACTACCCGCTGACCCTCGCCGCCGTCCCGGGCCCGGGAGGTCGGTCGGGGTCGGTTGGTCGGGGCGGACAGAGCCTGTCGCTGCGGCTGGACTTCCGCACGGACCTGTTCACCGAGGACGGGGCGCAGCGGCTGATGCGGCGGTTCGTCCGGATCCTGGAGTCCGTCGCGCACCGCCCCGACCTGCCGCTCGGCCGCATCGACGTGCTGGAGGACGACGAGCGCGACCTCGTCCTGCGCGCCTGGCAGGGAACCGGTACGCAGCGCCGCCCCGGCACGCTGACCGGCCGCTTCGCCGAGCAGCTCGCGAAGACGCCGGACGCGGAGGCCGTCGCCGTCGCGGGCGGCGAGACGCTCACCTACGCCGAGCTGGACGAGCGCGCGAACCGGCTGGCGCACCGCCTCGCCGGGCTCGGCGTCCGCCGCGAGACGCCCGTCGCGGTCCTGGTGGAGCGGTCGGCGGCCAGCGTCGTGGCGTCCCTGGCCGTGCTCAAGGCGGGCGGCGCCTACGCGCCGATCCACCACGCCTACCCGCCCGAGCGGACGGCGTGGGCCATCGCCGAGGTCGACGCGCCCGTCCTGCTCGTCGACACCGCCATGCGCGGCCGCGTCGACCGCCTCGACACCTCCGCCCACGTCGTCGTCGTGGACGACGATCCGGAGACCGGTGCGCAGCCCGCCACCGCCCCGGACGTCCCGTGCCACCCCGAGCAGCTCGCCTGCGTGCTGTTCACCTCCGGCTCGACCGGCGTGCCGAAGGGCGTCATGCTCCGCCACAGCGACGCGGTGAGCCTCGCCACCGACGGGGAGCTGCGCGGCGGCGCCCACGACCGCGTGCTCTTCCACTCCCCGCACGCCTTCGACGCGCACATCTACGAGATCTGGACGCCGCTGCTGCACGGCGGCGCCACCGTCGTCGCGCCGCCCGGCCACCTCACCGGCGAGTCCGTCGAGGAGCTGGTCCGCGCGCACGGCCTCACCGGCCTGTTCCTCACCACGACGCTGTTCAACCTGATCGCCGACGAGCGGCCGCGGGCGTTCGCCGGGCTCCGCGAGGTGCTCACCGGCGGCGAGGCCGGCTCCACCGCCGCGATCCGCCGGGTCCTCGCCGCCTGCCCGGACACCGAGGTCGGCAACGTCTACGGCCCCACCGAGGCGACCACCTACACCACCGTCGACCGGCAGCGGGCCCGGCTGACCGCCGACCTCGGCGAGACGTCCGCGCTGCTCGGCCGCCCCATGGACGACCGGCGGATGTACGTGCTCGACCCGGCGCTGCGGCCCGTCCCGCCCGGCACGGTCGGCGAGGGCTACATCGCCGGCCCGGGGGTCGGCCGCGGCTACCTGCGGCGCGCGTCCCTGACGGGGGAGCGGTTCGTGCCCGACCCGTTCGGGCCGCCCGGGTCCCGCATGTACCGGACGGGCGACCTCGTCCGGCACCGCCCCGACGGCGCCCTCGAATACGTCGACCGCGCCGACCAGCAGGTGAAGGTCCGCGGGTTCCGGATCGAGCTGGGCGAGATCGAGGCCGCGCTCACCGCGCACCCGGCCGTCGCGAACGCCGCCGTCGTCGCCCGCCAGGACGCCCCGGGCGCCAAGACCATCGTCGCGTACGTCATCGCGCCCGGCACCGACGGGCTCAAGGAGTTCCTCGCGGCGCGGCTGCCGGAGTACATGGTGCCCGCCGCGTTCGTCCGGCTCGACACCTTCCCCGTCGGCCCGAACGGCAAGCTCGACCGGCGCGCCCTGCCCGCGCCCGACTACGCCGAGGCCGCCGCCGGGCGCGACCCCGCCACCCCCGACGAGGAGGTGCTCTGCGGGATCGTCGCGGACGTCCTCGGCCTCGACCGGGTCGGCGCCGACGTCAGCTTCTTCGACCTCGGCGGCGACAGCATCGCCGCGCTGAAGCTCGTCACCCGTGCCCGCCAGGCCGGGATCGAGCTGACGCCCCGCGACGTGTTCACCCACCAGACCGTCGAGGCGCTGCTGCGCGCCGGGGAGCCCGAGGACCGGCTCGGCTTCGAGATGCTCCTGCCGATCCGCACCACCGGGACCCGGCCGCCGGTCTTCTTCGTCCACCCCGCCGGCGGGCTCGCCTGGAGCTACCTGCAGTTCCAGCGCCACCTCGGCCCCGACCAGCCGATCTACGGCCTCCAGGGCAGCGCGTTCACCCGCGAGGACCTTCCCGGCTCCGTCGAGGAGATGGCGCGGGACTACATCGAGCAGATCCGCGCCGTGCGGCCGTCCGGCCCCTACCACCTCGTGGGCTGGTCGCTCGGCGGCCTCATCGCCTACGAGATGGCCGTCCGGCTCCAGGAGGCCGGGGAGCGCGTCGGGCTGCTCGGGCTCATCGACGCCTACCACACCCAGGACCTGGAGGCGGAGAAGCGGGAGATCCTGCCCGAGCTGCTGGAGTCCATCGGGATCGACGCGCGGATGGTCGCCGACGACGGCCATCCCGACATGGCCCAGATCATGGCGGTGCTCGCCGAACGCGACGACGCCCTCGCCACCCTCCAGGAGGACGACCTCGTCAACGTCTACCGCAACTACGAGAACGGCCTGCGCCAGGCCGAGCGGTACCGGCCCGGCCGGTACCGCGGCGACGTCGTCTTCTTCACCGCCCTGCGGGGCCGCACCGCGGACTCGCCGACCGGGCCGTCCAACTGGGGGCCGCTCGTCGAGGGGCAGATCGAGGACTACCCCCTGGACGTCGAGCACCACTTCCTGCTGGAGCCGGGCCCGGCCGCCGAGATGGGCGCCGTGCTCGCCGCGAAACTCGACAAACTGCACGTCAACGACCAGACACCTGGGAACACGGGAAAGGGACTCCGATGACGAACCCCTTCGAGGACGCCGACGGCACGTACGTCGTCCTCGTCAACGACGAGGGCCAGCACTCGCTGTGGCCGTCGTTCGCCGAGGTCCCCGACGGATGGACGGTCGCCAAGGCCGAGGACACCCGGCAGGCCTGCCTGGAGTACATCGAGGAGAACTGGACCGACATGCGGCCGAAGAGCCTCATCGAGGCCATGGGTGAGTGACCCGGCGGCGGGGCGCGCCCTGGAGATCCCCGCGGTCACCGAGTGGGCGATGGAGATGCTCGACGCCGCCGACCTGCGGCCCGCGCCGCTGCCCGGCGTCGAGATGACCTTCACCCTGGCCGGGGTGCCGTCCGCGGACGTCAACCGGGCCCTGTACGCGATGGTCGGCGCCCGCGTCTGCTGGACGGACCGCTTCCCCTGGACGCACGCCGACTGGCGGGCCTGGGTGGAGCGCCCCGAGCTGTCCACCTGGCTCGCGATGGCCGAGGGGACGATCGCCGGGTTCTTCGAGCTGGAGGCCCAGCCCGGCGGCGACACCGAGATCCACCTCGTCGGGCTGACCCCGGCGTTCGTCGGCCGCGGCTACGGCGGCTACCTCGTCGAGCAGTGCACCCGGCGGGCGTGGCAGCGCGGCGAGCTGTGGGCCGCCGGCAGCGGCCCCGCCTCGCGGGTGTGGCTGCGCACCAGTACGCTCGATCATCCGAACGCGATGGCCAACTACCGGCGCCGCGGCTTCAAGGTGGCGGCGGAGACGACCGCGGCCAAGCTGGTCCCGGACCCGCGGGTCGCGCCGTGGCCGCTGCCGCACGACCCGCGCGCGGCGTCCCGCCGGTACCAGGAGGAGGAGCTGATCACGTGAGCTGGTTCCGCTGCCCGGAGACCCGGCCGTGGGCGTCGATGCGGCTGTTCTGCCTGCCGCACGCGGGCGGGTCCGCGGTGTTCTACCGGCCCTGGGCGAAGGCGGTCAGCCCGGCCGTCGAGGTGCAGGCCGTCCAGTACCCGGGCCGCGCCGACCGGCTGGCGGACGCGTTCGTCACCGACGCGCACCAGCTCGCCCGGCTCGTCGCCGGGGCGATGGCGCCGCTGATGGACCGGCCGGCGGCGCTGTTCGGGCACAGCATGGGCGCCGTGCTGGCCTACGAGGTGGCGCGGCTGCTCCAGGAGCGGGGCACCCCGCCGGTGCACGTCTTCGCCTCCGGCGCCCGGCCCCCGCACGACCGGGGCGGCGAGCGCGTGGCGGACCGGGACGACGACGGCGTGGTCGAGGCGATGGTGGAGCTCGGCGGCACCGACACCGAGGCGCTGCGGGACCCGGAGCTGCGCGAGCTGGTCCTGCCGTACGTGCGCAACGACTTCGCGCTGATCGAGTCCTACGAGCACCGGGACGGGACGCGGCTGGCCGTCCCGGTCACCGCGATCATCGGGGACGCCGACCCGCACGTCACCGAGGCGCAGGCCAAGGGGTGGGGGACGCTCACCGACGGCCGCTTCACGCTGACGGTGCTGCCGGGCGGCCACTTCTACCTGGCCGACCAGCAGCCGAGCGTCATCAAGGAGATCCACCGCACGCTGGAGGTCCCCGCCTGACGCGGCAGGGCGGCGGACCGGCGCTCGGGATTCCCGAGCCCCGGCCCGCCGCCCACCCGGCGTCGCGGTGAACACGGCTACCGGCCGGCTGGGAGCTCCGGCGGGGCGCCGTGCCCGGTCAGTAGATCGAGACGCCGAAGGCGCTCAGCGCGGCCGTGACGGGCTGGAAGAACGTCGTCCCGCCGGACGTGCAGTTGCCGCTGCCGCCGGAGGTGAGCCCGAGCGCGCTCGACCCGGCGAACAGCGAGCCGCCGCTGTCGCCCGGCTCGGCGCACACCGTGGTGCGGATCAGGCCGCTGACGCTGCCCTCCTGGTAGTTCACCGTCTGGTTGAGCGCGGTGACGCTGCCGCTGTGCAGGCCGGTGGTGCTGCCGCTGCGGTACACGGTCTGCCCGACCGTGGCGTTCGCGGCGCCGGTGATGTCGCGGGTCCCGCTGCTGTAGAGGCTGACGGAGCCCTGGGTGTCGGCGGGGGTGGAGGTGTACTGGACGAGTCCGTAGTCGTGGCCGGGGAACACGCTGCGGACGGTGCGGCCGAGCGTGCGGCCCGACGAGTCGGTCCACGTCGTGCCGATGTTGGTGCAGTGCCCGGCGGTGAGGAAGTAGTAGGTGCTCCCGCTGCGGACGTTGAAGCCCAGCGAGCAGCGCGCGCCGCTGGTGTAGATGGCCTCGCCGCCGCGGGTGAACGTGCGGAACGTCCCGGCGACGCGCTCGGTGCGGACGGCCGCGCCCTGCTTGGCGGCGGCGGCCTTCACCTTCTTCAGCGCGGCGCCCTTGACGGTGCCGTCCATGGTGAGGACGACCTGGTCGGTGGCCGGGTCCGCGGCCCAGGCGGTGCCGGGGACGGTCGCGTCGCGCTTGAGCGCGGCCATGACCTTCTTCAGGTCGGCGCCGCTGCGCGCGACGGTCTGCGGCACGGCGCCGGCGGCGCGGACGGCGCGGGCCGACGCGGCGTCGGTCACCGTGACGACCAGTTCGCCTCCCTTCAGGTAGGAGCCGGCGGTGCGGGAGCCGCGCCGCTGCGCGAGGGCCGCGGCCACCGCGCCCTGCCCGGCCGCGGTGGTCGCGGCCGACGCGGTGCCGGCTGCGGACGCGGTGGACGGGGCGGCCTGCGCGGCGGGGACGCCGGCCAGGGCGGTCGCCAGCAGCCCGGTCGCCGCCAGGGCGGCGGCGCCGCCGATGCGTGCGTGACGGATCTTCACTGTGCCTCCAGGGGGATTTGGGCGCACCCGTGTGGTGCGCCGGAGGTCCCGCACATCGTGGAAGAAGCGTCATTGGGGACGAAAGGGAAGAAAGTGCCTAAGTGCCGGTGATCGTCTTGTCACCATGGGTGCGCGCCCCCGGTCGCGGGCGGGGGAGCGGCGCGCCCGCCGGGCACGCCGGATCCGCGGCCGGGCGGCGGGCCCGGCCGCGGCTGGACGCGGCGTCCAATGGGCCTCCCCGCGCGGCGCTCCGCGTCGTACAGTCGAGGCGACGGGGGACCGGACATATGACGCGGATCCCCCGCCCCCCGGTTCCCCGGCACGGGAGTGCCCATGGGAGTCGAGATCCGGGTGGAAGGGCTGAGGAAGTCGTTCGGGCGGCAGGTCATCTGGGAGGACGTGTCGTTCACCGTCCCGGCGGGCGAGATCTCCGCGCTGCTCGGGCCGTCCGGCACCGGCAAGTCGGTGTTCCTGAAGAACCTCGTCGGGCTGCTGCGCCCGGACCGCGGCCACGTCTACGTCGGCGGCGGCGACGTCCCCCGGCTCGCCGAGGGGCGGCTGTACGAGATGCGCCGCCATTTCGGCGTGCTGTTCCAGGACGGCGCCCTGTTCGGCTCCATGAACATCTTCGACAACATCGCGTTCCCGCTGCGCGAGCACACCAGGAAGGGCGAGTCGGAGATCCGCCGGATCGTGCTGGAGAAGATGGAGATGGTGGGGCTCACCGGCTCCGAGCACAAGCTGCCCGGCGAGATCTCCGGCGGCATGAAGAAGCGCGCCGGGCTGGCCCGCGCGCTCGTCCTCGACCCGGACATCATCCTCGCCGACGAGCCGGACTCCGGCCTGGACCCGGTCCGCACCGCCTACCTGAACCAGCTGTTCGTCGACCTCAACGCCGAGATGGGCGCGACGTTCCTGATCGTCACGCACGACATCGGCACCGCCCGCGTGCTGCCCGACAACCTCGGCCTGCTGTTCCGGCGCGGGCTGGTGATGTTCGGCCCCCGCGAGATGGTGCTGTCCAGCACGCACCCGGCGGTCAACCAGTTCTTCAACGCCCGCCGCGAGGGCCCGATCGGGATGGCCGAGGAGAAGGACCTCGGCGAGGTGGAGAGCGAGGCGCACGTCCCGCAGGCGATGCCGGGGCCGATCCCGCCGCAGCTGATGCCGAGCGACGGCAGCGTCCGGCCCGGGATGCGCCGGCCGGGCGACTGGCTGCGCGCGCACGGTGTCACCCCGCCGCCCGGTTCGTTCATCGACGGGCAGGGCAATGACTGGCTGAACGGATGGGACGGGCTCACCGCGGCGCATCGCCGTCCGGAGTGACGCGCGGGGCGATCGCGACCCGGGTGGCACGGTCCATGGCAAGGACGGGAGAATGATCCGGTGACACTGCTTCTGTCCCGTTCCGAGCTGGAATCGCTGCTGGTCCCGGCCGACTGCCTCGACGCGCTGCGCCGCGGCTTCACCTCCGCCGAGGACGGGACCGTGCCGCGCCGCGTCGTGGCGAAGGTGCCGGGGCAGGGCACCGCCACGGCGCTGCTGCCCGGCGTGGTGGAGGACATCCCCGCCTACACGGTGAAGGTGAACGCCAAGTTCCCGGGATCGCGGCCCGCGCTGCGCGGCGTGGTGTGCCTGCACGACCTCGGCTCCGGCGAGCTGCTCGCGCTGCTGGACTCCGCCACCGTCACGGCGTGGCGCACCGGCCTCGCCGCCGCGCTCGGCACGCACGCGCTGGCCCGTCCCGCGGCGGACACCGTCGCGGTCATCGGCGCGGGCGCGCAGGCCGAGCTGGTGATGCGGGGGCTGGCCGAGCTGCGGCCGCTGCGCGGCCTGACCGTCTGCGACCTGGACGCCGAGCGCGCCGCCGCGTTCGCCGGGCGGCACGGCGAGCGGCTCGGCGCCGAGGCGTCCGTCGCCGCCGACCCGCGCGACGCCGTCCGGGGCGCGGGGATCGTCGTCGTCGCGACGTGGGCGCGCCGCCCGCTGCTGCACGCCTCCGACGTCGCGCCGGGCACCCACGTCACCTCGCTCGGCGCGGACGAGCCCGGGAAGGCCGAGCTGGGCGCCGACCTGCTGGAGGGCGCCCGCGTGGTGGTCGACGACGTGCCGCTCGCGGTCGAGATGGGCGTGCTCGCGGGCGCCGGCCTGGACGTCAAGCACGCCGCCGGGACGCTGCGCGACCTGCTGCTCGGCGAGGTGCCCGGACGGGTGAAGGACGGCGAGGTGACCGTGTACGCGCCGGTCGGCCTCCCCTGGCAGGACCTCGCGCTGAGCTGGACGGCGTACCGGGCCGCCCGCGCGGCGGGGACGGGCACGGAGGTCGACCTCCTGGCGTGACCGGACCGCCGCGCACAGCGTATTGAAACAGGTTCTAGTTCCTGTCTAGGCTGGGCGGGCACGGGCGAGCGACCGGGAGGTGACGCCGGTGATCCAGGACCGGTTCCGAATCGATGGCAGGGTCGCGGTGGTGACCGGGGCGGGGCGCGGGATCGGCGCGGCGGCCGCGGTGGCGCTCGCCCAGGCGGGCGCCGACGTCGTGGTCTCCTCCCGCACCGAGGACCAGTTGCGCAAGGTGGCCGCGGAGATCGAGGCGGCCGGCCGGCGCGCCCTGGTCGTCCCCGCCGACCTCAGCGCGCCGGACGCGGCGGCCGGTCTCGCCGCGCGCGCCGTCGAGGGCCTCGGCCGCCTCGACATCGTGGTCAACAACATGGGCGGCACGATCCCGAACGCCTTCCTGGACACCACGCCGACATACCTCGAGAACGCGTTCCAGTTCAATGTCAGCACCGCGCACGCGCTGACCCGCGCCGCCGTGCCGCACATCCTGGAGTCGGCCACCGCGTCCGCGCCGGGCGCCGTCGTCAACATCTCCTCGGTGATGGGACGGGTCGCCGGGCGCGGCTACCTCGCCTACGGCACCGCCAAGGCCGCCCTCGCCCACTACACCCGGCTCGCCGCCACCGACCTCGCGCCGCGGATCCGCGTGAACGCGGTCGCGGTCGGCTCCGTCGCCACGTCCGCGCTCGACATCGTCATGACCAACGACGAGCTGCGCACGCAGATGGAGCGGGGCACCCCGCTCGGCCGGATCGGCGACCCCGAGGACGTCGCGGCGGCCGTGCTGTACCTCGCCTCGCCCGCGGCCGCCTACACCACCGGCACCGTGCTGCGCGTCGACGGCGGCATCGACGTCCCGAACCTCGACCTCGGCCTGGAGGACCTGTGACGTACCGCGTCGTCCAGTGGAGCACCGGCAACGTCGGCCGGCACGCGATCGCGGGCATCGACGCCCGCCCCGACCTGGAGCTCGCCGGGGTGTGGGTGTCCAACCCCGCCAAGTACGGCAAGGACGCCGGCGAGCTGGCCGGGCTCGGGCGGACCCTCGGCGTGACCGCGACCGGGTCGGAGGAGGAGCTGCTCGCGCTGCGCCCCGACTGCGTCGTCTACACCTCGATGGCCGATGTCCGGCTGATGGAGGCGATCGACGACCTGTGCCGCATCCTGCGCGCCGGGGTCAACGTCGTCTCCAGCAGCCCGGTGTTCCTGCAGTTCCCCGACGGCGTCGTCCCGCCGGAGATGTCCGATCCGGTGCGGGAGGCGGCGGAGGCGGGCGGCGCGTCGCTGTTCGTCAACGGCATCGACCCCGGCTTCGCCAACGACGCGCTGCCGCTCGCCGTCACCGGCATCAGCGAGCGGATCGACCAGGTCCGCTGCATGGAGATCCTCAACTACGCCACCTACGACCAGGGCACCATCCTGTTCGACGTCATGGGGTTCGGCCGGTCCCTGGACGAGACGCCGATGCTGCTGCAGCCCGGCGTGCTGACGATGGCGTGGGGCAGCGTGGTCCGGCAGCTCGCCGCCGGGCTCGGCGTGGAGCTGGACGAGGTCACCGAGCACCACACCCGGCTGCCCGCCCCGGAGACGTTCGACGTGTCCGCCGGGACGGTCGAGAAGGGCACCGCCGCCGCGCTGCGCTTCGAGGTGCGCGGGATGCGCGGCGGCGAGCCCGTGCTCGTCCTGGAGCACGTCACGCGGCTGCGCGACGACCTCGCCCCGGACTGGCCGCAGCCCGCCGGGGCCGGCTGCTACCGGGTCGAGGTGCGCGGCGAACCGGACTACACCGTCGACCTCCAGCTGCTCGGCGGCGACGGCGACCACAACACCGCGGGGCTGAAGGCGACCGCGATGCGGCTGGTCAACGCGGTGCCCGCGGTCGTGGCGGCGCCGCCCGGCCTGCTCACCGCGCTCGACCTGCCGCCGATCACCGGGCGCGGCCTGCTCTGACCCGCCCCGCGCCGGGGGGCTCCGGCCTACCGCGCGGCGGCGTTCCGGCCTACCGCGCGGCGGCGTTGAGGACCGGGACGAGCACGTCCTCCTCCCGGTCCAGGTGCGCCTCCAGGTCGGCGGTGAGCCTGTCGACGTCGGCGGCGAGCGCCGCGCGGTCCGGCGCGCCGGCGGCGAGGAGGGCGCGAAGCCCGTCCACGATCGCCTTGATCCCCTCGTGCTCCTCGCGCATCCGCGCCAGCGCGGGCGCCAGCTCCGGCCGGTCCCGCTCGACGCCGGGGAACAGCATCAGGTCCTCGCCCGCGTGGTGGTTGCCGAGCCCCTGGCACAGCACCAGGCAGTTCACGCGGAGCTGCGCGCCGAGCCCCGGGCCGGACGCGGCGACCTCCGCGCGGATCCGGCGCAGCTCGTCGCGGAACGCGTCGTGCACCGCCACGAGCATGTCGCCGGGGCGCTCGGGGCCGGGCGGCGGCCCCTCCGTGGTCTGCACCAGCGCGACGACCGGCAGCGTCCGGCCCGACTTCGCCTCGTACTCCGCCCAGCCGGGGTCGCTCTCCACGGCCCGCGCGAACGCCCGGTCGCGCTCGTCGCCCTCCAGGACGACCGCGTCCGCCTCGTACGTGAACGCTCCGCTCTCGACCGTCACGCGCGGGTTCGCGACGAGGTTGCGGAACCACGCGGGGTGCTTCGGCGCCCCGCCCGCGGACGCGATGACGAGGACGCGCCCGACACCGTCCGGCAGGTAGCCGAGCGGTGTCGTGTGCGGGGCGCCCGACCGCGCCCCGGTGGTGGTCAGCAGGAGCAGCCGGCCGCCCTCGAACGGGCCGCCGACCCGGCCGCCGTTCGCGCGGAACTCCTCGATGACCTGCTTGTTGAAATCCATTCTGCGGTGGTCGTCCTCTCTGTTTTCGGGCATGGCGAATCGACTGTGGAAAGGGGAATGCGCGCAGGCCGCGGAACGGCACGCGAAAAGACGCGCGCAGCGGCGCGCGAGAAAGGCGCGCGCGAAACGGCGTGCGGAAACGGCACGCTGAACGGCGTGCTCGGGAGAAGGGTGTCCGCGCCCGGCGGCGTCCGTGCGGGCAGGCCGCTGACGTCGCGCTATGCGGAGGGAAAGGAGAAAAGAAGGAAGGGCAGGGCGGGCCGCGCGCCCGCCTCCGGCTCACTCGGAGGCCGGGTGCCTCACTCGCTCGTGGCCCATGGCCGACCCGGCAGTCACGGAACCGAATCTACTCAAGCCGCGCGCATTTCTCAAGTGCGGTTTCCCGCGCCCTATTTCAGAGTCCCTCGCGGAGGGCGAGCGCGGCGGCCTGGGTGCGCCCGCTGACGTTCAGTTTGGCGAGGATGTTGGAGACGTGCACGCTCGCGGTCTTCGGGGAGATGAACAGCGCCGCCGCGATCTCCCGGTTGTTGCGTCCCTCGGCGACCAGCTTCAGCACCTCCCGCTCCCGCGCGGTGAGCGCGGCGAACGGCCCGGACGGCCCGGCCGGGGCGGGGGAGGGTGCCCGTCCGGCGTCC
>NZ_JBEYYT010000084.1:0-4655 GCF_040645715.1 Spirillospora sp. NPDC046719
CGCCGAAGGCGCCCTTGACTTTGGAGGGGCGGCCCCGTACGCAAGCGCCACCCCACCACCCGAACACCCCTCTCGCCGATTCTCCCGAACACCCATCTTGCAGATCTCCCGAATACTCCCGCCCCGTCTCTCGAAGACCACCCAGACACCCTGATCTCCGATAAACCCACCCCTGAAGACCACCCCACCGCCATTCCCTGCCGAACACGCCTACACAACCCCACCCCATTCGACCCCACCCCAATCAACCCCCTCCCCACCCTCACGCCGCTAAATATCTGCATCACCTGACGCGCAAAGCACGCCCCCGGCAGCACCCAGAATCACAACCACGACCGACCGATCAGCCAAACCCACTCCAGCCGAGCATCACCCACCCACCCGGCTAAGTAGGAAAGGCGTAGAGTTGGTCGACCGGGCCGTGCTTGTTGCCGGTGTCGGCGGCGGCGGCCTCGTCCTTGGCCAGGACGCAGACGACCCGGACCGCAGCGGCGACGTTGGAGAGCGGGACGTCCTCGCCCGCGAAGTCCTTGACGACGGCGGTCCAGCGGGGCGTGCCACTGGTCGCGTCCACGCTGGAGACGCGGCCGTTCGTCGTGAAGGTGAGGGCGCCGTCGGCCAGGGCGAAGGGGCGGTCGCCGCCGGAGGCCAGTGGGGGACGGGGACGGTCCAGGCCGCGTTGCCTGCGGCGATCGTGGACACACCGCCGATTCCGGCGGCGTAGACGCAGGGGCCGGACGGCACCACGCGCGTCAGGGCGCCTGCGGTCGTGCCGGACCAGCGGACCTTGCCGTGGCGTGCCGACACGGCCCATAGACCGCTCGGCGACTGGACGTAGACGGCGTCGCTGTCGGGGGTGATCGAGCATTGCGCCTGGAAGAGTCCGGCGGCGCCGGTGAATCCGCCGGACACGTGCCAGCGGGTCCTACCGGTCTTGACGTCGAGTCCTGCGAGGTACATCCGGCCGTCGACCGCGCAGACGACGCCATCGGCGATCGCGGGGCCGCCGGCGACACCCGGCGCCGTCTCCGCAGGCGCGCCATCGTTCCTTGCCGGTGGCGGCGTCCAGGCCGTGAAGGTGGTCGGTGCTGGAGACGGCGACGTGACCGCCGGACGCGGCGGGCGGGGAGAGCCATCCGCCGCCGGAGAAACTCCAGCGGAGCCTGCCGGTGCCTGGATCGAGCGCTTGAAGGGTGCCGTGGCCGTCGGGCTCGTTGCGGACGGTGTAGAGGGTGTCCTCCATGACGTGCGGTGCGCCCGTACATCGGGGACGCGTTGTAGTGGCCGTACGGGGATTGCCACAGCTGGCGGCCCGCAACGTCGAACGCTTAGAGCCTGCCTTCGAAGGACGCGTAGAACGTCGTGTCGGATGCGGCCATCGAGTACGGGAACAGGTCGGCGTTCTCCGAGCCCGGAGTGGTGTGTCCGTCGTCCGCGGTGGTGAACGTGTGTTTCCATAGCGGTTTCCGGCCGGTCGGCTTGGTGCTGAGGTCCGGCCTTGGCCGCAGCCGGAGGCGAGGGCGGCGGCGCCCGCCAGGGCGAGGCCCGCAGGACCGTGCGGCGCGGCACCGTTCCGTCCGTCATCTGTCTCCCCGCCCTCGAACGACGGGCGCATGGTCGCTGATGTCAGCACACGTTCGGTACAAGGCGCCGTGTTGCAGGATGGATGGCATGCGTGCGCGACCGATCACGCCCGAACGGGCGGTCGAGGAGGTGTGCGGCCGGATCGCGGGGGCGCCGCGCGGGATGTGGCGGCGGGTGGCGGTGGACGGGCCGCCGGCGGCGGAGCCGTGGGTGCTCGCGGACGCGCTGGTGGGGCCGTTGCGTGCGGCGGGACGTGATGTGGTGCGGGTGTCGGCGCGCGATTTCCTGCGGCCGGCGTCGCTGCGGTTCGAGTTCGGCCGCGAGGACCCGGACGTCTACTACGACCAGTGGCTCGACGTGGGCGGGCTCGTGCGGGAGGTGTTGGGGCCTCTGGAGCCGGGCGGGTCGGGGAAGGTGCTGCCGAGCCTGTGGGACAGCGAGCTGGACCGCGCCACGCGCGCACGGTACACGGCTGTGCAGCCGGGCGGTGTCGTGTTGCTGGACGGTGCGCTGCTGCTGGGTCGGGGCCTTCCGCTCGACATGGTCGTCCATCTAACGCTGTCGCCGGGCGCGCTGGCGCGCCGCACCCCGGACGAGGACGCTTGGACGCTGCCCGCGTTCGCCCGTTACGAGCGCGAGGTGGAGCCGCTGCGGGCCGCCGACGTCGTCCTGAAGATGGACGACCCGCGCCACCCCGCGCTCGTGGAGTCCGTCTAGGCGCGCCATTCCTCGTTGTAGTCGGGGTGGTGGGCGTAGGCGAGCGCGATGAGGCGGAGGGTCTGTTCGCGGACGGCTTGGGCGGCCCGCTGTTCGGGGGTGGCCCGGCCTTGGGCGATGATCCAGGCGTGTTTCTCGTGGTCGTCGACGAGCTGCCGCCGGGCGGCGACCTCCTGGAGGGCGCGGGACGGGTCGTGGCGGGCGATGTGCTCGGCGTAGGCCTCGGTCTCCGCCGACGCGACGACGGCGGGCTCGCCGTCGGCGTCGAGGTGGACGGCGCCGGAGGGGCCGGCCGTCCAGGACGCGCCGGAGCAGGCCCGGGCGACCTGTTCGTCCTTGGCGAGGCGGGCGCGCAGAAACTCCACCAGATCCATGCGCCCATCCTGCCTCGCGGGGCCGACATCGGCGCCCGGATACACTCACGGCGGGGAGGATCCATGTCATTGACGACATCCCACGGCGAGCCGGGCACGGTACGGACCGGGCTGCGCGCGCGCCGTGAGGGAGGGCCGCTGCGGGTGGTCGAGAGCGAGCTCGTCGACTACGCCGAGGCGATCGAGACGATGGAGCGGATGGTGCGGGACCGGCAGGCCGGGACCGCCGACGACACGCTCTGGATCCTGTCGCATCCGCGCACGTACACGGTGGGGCGGCGGACGCCTCCGGAGGAGCGGCCCGACCCGGCGCTCGGCATCCCGGTGGTGGAGGTGCGGCGCGGCGGGAAGCTCACCTACCACTCGCCGGAGCAGATCGTCGGGTACCCCGTCCTGAAGCTCGCCGATCCGCGGGACGTGGTGGGCTTGCTGCGCGACATCGAGGTCCTGCTGGTCGGGGTGCTCGGCGAGCTGGGCATCGAGGCGGAGCGGCGGGACACCCCGCCGGGCAGCCCGCTGCTGACGGGGGTGTGGACGGCGGAGGGCCGCAAGATCGTCTCGCTGGGGATGCACATCTCGCGGGGCGTGAGCGCGCACGGGTTCTCGATGGACGTCGACGCCGACCCGGCGCCGTGGACGTGGGCGGTGCCGTGCGGGATGCCGGACGTGGAGATGACGTCGGTGTGCCGGGAGCGGGAGCGGCGCGGGCTGGCGCCGGTCACGCAGGCGGAGGTGCGGCGGCTGATCGTGGACGCCTGGCGGCGCGAAGCCTGACCACGGCTTGAGCAGGTGCTGAGCCGCGGGCCGAGGGCCCGCGAAGGGCGGGCCGTCGCCGGCCCGCCCTTCGGGGAGGGTTACGTGGCGGAGCAGTTGCCCTGGACGGGCTTTCCGGCGAAACGGTCGGCGAGGAAGCCCATCATGTCCCCCTCGCTCTCGAGCAAGCCGGTCGCGTGCTCGGCGATCGCGTAGCTCTTGTAGGTGACGTTCGCGCCCCTGGCGCACCAGTCGTGGTCGAGGGTCTCGGCCTGCTTCGCCGGGATGATCTCGTCCAGCAGCGCCTGCCCCTGGAAGACGGGGACGCTCGGCGCGGTGGAGCCGAGCTTGTTCTCGTCCAGCCGGGCCCGCCACTGCGGGGTGTCCAGCGGGTTGCTCGTGGTGTAGTCGCCGATCTTCTTGAAGGCGGTCTGGAGCACCGTGAGCGGGCCGTCGACGCTGACCAGGCACATGTCCTTGGCCTTCGCGAGCAGCGCCCGCCCGTTGTCGTTGAGGTAGCCGTCGAGCTTCAGCTCGGGGTAGGCGGCGTCGTAGCCGACGGCGGCCATGAACATCAGCGCGACGAACGGGCCGCCGTCGAGGCTCGCGGCGACGGCGCGCAGGTCGGCGGGGACTCCGCCGGCGGCGACGCCCTTGAGGTCGAGGTCCGGCGCGTAGGACGCCGCGAGTTCGGCGGCCCACCCGGCGGACGTCCCGCCCTGCGAGTAGCCCTTGATCGCGACGGGGGCGCCGGCGAGCCCGGCGTCCGGGAGGCGTTCGGCGGCGCGGGCCATGTTGAGCACGGCCATGCCCTGGGAGCGGCCGACCTCGTAGGTGTGCTGGCCGGGGGTGCCGAGGCCCTCCATGTCGGTGACGGCGACGGCCCAGCCCTGGTTGAGGGCGTCGATGACGAACAGTTCCTCGTAGTCCAGGCCCTGGGTGAGGGTGTAGGACGGGGCGCAGGAGTCGCCGAGCCCGCGCGTCCCGACGGCGTAGGAGACGAGCGGGCGCTTGCCGGTGCCCTTCCACGGCTTGTCCGGGACGAGGACGGTGCCGGACACGGCGGTCGGGGCACCTGCGACGGTCTGCGACCGGTAGAGCACCTGCCAGGACTTCACTCCGCCGTAGGGCGAGTGCCCGATCGGGTCGACGGTGAAGAGCGACGGGCGGGAGCGGATGACGTCGCCGGGCTGCCCGGCGGGCAGCGGCGACGGCGGCCGGTAGAAC
>NZ_JBEYYT010000084.1:4665-25570 GCF_040645715.1 Spirillospora sp. NPDC046719
GCCTGTGGGGGCGGGGGTTGAGGCGCGGGGGGGGGGGGGGGTCGCGGCGGGGGGGGGCCGGGGGGGCCCGGGCCCCCGGCGGCCGGTAGAACGGGTCCTGGGCGGGAGGCTGGGCGGGAGGTGCGGTGTCCTGCGGCGCGGCGGCGGCGGTCCCCTGCAGGGCGGCCGCCGTCATGGCGGCGCCGAGGCAGGACGCCGGCACGGCGCGCAGGGCCCGGCGGACACTGCTGTGCATGACGGTGAACCCTTCGTGTCGTCCCCCGTGCCGTCCGGGTGACGGCGAGCCGACCCTAGGGTAATTGGACACTTATTCCAATGCGCGCCGGGACGCATCCTCGGGCGCGCTCTTGTCAACCGCCCCACAAGACCAGCGCGGCCGACCGCGCCCCGGAGCCGGGACCAGGGCCGGAGCCGGTCCGCCCGGCGGCGCGGCCCGCCCGGTCGCGCCGTCCGCCCGGTCGCGCCGTCCGCGCGGTTGCGCTGTGCGCGCGGCGGCGCGTCAGGGCGTCTTGGCGCCGACCCCGCAGAGGAAGTAGTCGCCGGCGGCGCCGATCGTGCCGGTGCCGGGGTCGGGGCGCCATTCGTCCAGCCGGACCAGTCCGGGCTCCAGCAGCGTCCAGCCGTCGAAGAACCGCAGCTGCTCCTCGCGGCCGCGGTGCGTCATGCCCGTGTTGGCGTTGCCGTAGACCTGGGTCGAGTTCTCCGTGACCGCGTCGTCGCCGGTGATATGCGAGATCACGACGTGGCTGCCGGGCGGCAGCGCGTCGCGCAGCGCCGCGACGGACCCGTACGGGTCCTCCTCGTCGCTCAGGCAGTGCAGGACGGCCAGCAGCATCAGCCCGACCGGCTCGCCGAAATCGATCGTCTCCCGCAGCACCGGGTCGGTGAGAATGCCCTCGACGTTCCGCAGGTCGTGCTCCAGGACGATCGTCCGGTCGTCGGTGGCGGTGAGGGCGCGCCCGTGCGCGACCACGACCGGGTCGACGTCGAGGTAGGCGACCCGCGCGTCCGGCACGAGCTCCCGGACGACCTCGTGGACGTTGCCCTGCGTCGGCAGCCCCGTCCCGACGTCGAGGAACTGCCGGACGCCCGACGCGGCGAGGTGCCGGGCGGCGCGCCGCAGGAAGGCCCGGTTGTGCCGGGCGAGGACGGGGGTGAACGGCGCGCGGGCGAGGATCTGCTCGGCCGCCTCCCGGTCGGCCGCGTAGTTGTCCTTGCCGCCGAGGTAATAGTCGTACATGCGCGCCACATTCGGCACATGCATGTCCATTTCGCGGGGCGCCCAGCCGTCGTCCACCTCGTGCCTCTCCTCCGGCTCTGGAGCGGCCTTCAGCCTAGCCCGCCACCGTGAGCCGAATTCACGTTTTCTCGGGCGGCCGCGCACATCGCGGCCGTCCGGAAACGGCCGCTCCGCCGGCGGTCGCGCGGGCCGAGACGGCGGCGCCCGGCAGAGGCGCCCGGCGGCCGGTGCTCGCGGGGCGGGCGCCGACTCCCTAGAGTCGCCGGTGTGACGGAGACCGGGATCGCCGAACTGCAGGACGTCCTGTGGAAGGCCGCCGCGAAACTGCGCGGGTCCATGGACTCCTCCCAGTACCGGGATTTCGTGCTCGGGCTCGTCTTCCTCAAGTACGCCTCGTCGGCGTTCGCGTCCGTGCCGGAATCGGCCCGGTGGCCCGCCGTCGTCTCCGGTCCCGGGCCGATCGGCGCGCGGATCGACGCGGCGATGGCGGCGGTGATGCGGGCCGAGCCGTCGCTGGACGGCGCGCTCCCGCTGATCTTCGGCGCGGAGAACGTCGACCAGCGGCGCCTCGCGGACCTGGCGGCGGTCATCGGCGACGCCCGCTTCACCGGCCGGGACGGACGCGACGGCGGCGCTGCGCAGGGCGCCGGGGACGGCGGGGCGGGCGCGCGGGATCTGCTGGGTGAGGTCTACGAGTACTTCCTGGAGACGTTCGCCCGCGCGGAGGGCCGCCGGGGCGGCGAGTTCTACACGCCGAAGAGCGTCGTGAAACTGCTGGTCGAGATGCTCGAACCGTACAAGGGGCGGGTGTACGACCCGTGCTGCGGTTCGGGCGGGATGTTCGTGCAGGCGGAGAAGTTCGTGCTGAGCCGGCGGGGCCGCAGCGGGGACATCGCGGTGCACGGGCAGGAGGCCAACGCCCGGACGTGGCGGCTGGCCCGGATGAACCTCGCCATTCACGGGATCGCCGGGGACCTTTCCGCCCGGCACGCCGACACCTTCTTCGAGGACGCGCATCCCGGCCTTCTCGCCGACCACGTGCTGGCCAATCCGCCGTTCAACATGTCGGACTGGTACCGCGATCCCGCGGACCCGCGGTGGCGGTTCGGCGTGCCGCCCGCGGGCAACGCCAATTTCGCGTGGATGCAGCACATCATCGCCAAACTCGGCCCGCGGGGCGGCGCCGGAGTGGTGATGGCGAACGGCTCGATGTCGTCGCGGCAGTCGGCGGAGAGCGGGATACGCGCCGCGATGGTCGAGGCCGACCTGGTGTCGTGCGTCGTCGCCCTGCCCCCGCAGTTGTTCCGCACGACGCCGATCCCGGCGTGCCTCTGGTTCTTCTCCAAGGACAAGGGCCCCGACGGCGGCCGCGCCGACCGGAGAGGGCAGGTGCTCTTCGTCGACGCCCGTTCCATGGGGACGCTGCTCGACCGCACCGAACGGGTCCTGACCGGCGACGACATCGCCAGGATCGCCGGGACGTACCATTCCTGGCGCGGCGGTCCGAGCGCACGCGGACCGTACGCGGACGAGCCCGGCTTCTGCCGTTCGGCGACGCTGGACGAGATCCGCGATCATGGCCACGTCCTCACTCCCGGACGTTATTCCGGTGCGGCGGAAACGGCGGACGACGGGACCGAGCCGGTGCGGGACCGGGTCGAGCGGCTGGCCAAGGAACTGCTCGCCCGGCTGGACGAGTCCGCGCGGCTCGACGAGGTCGTCCGCGCGCGGCTGGAACGGCTGGACGGCTAGGAAGCTGAGGACGCTGAGGAATGGCCAGGCTCGGCGAGGTCGTCGCCTTCACGAACGGCAGGGCGCGGCCGCCCGCCGGTGACCCGCCCTCCGGAACCGCATCGGCCGGCCCCCTGTCCGCCGGTACCGCCTTTCCGATGTACGGGGCCAACGGCGTCATCGGCACCGCGGGCGGGTTCAACGCCGAGCGGGACAGCACCATCGTCGGGCGCGTGGGATCGTATTGCGGCATCGTCCATTACGCCCGCGAGCGGTGCTGGGTCACCGACAACGCCATCATCGCGACGGCGCGGGAAGGCGTGAATCCGCGCTACGTCTATTACCTGCTCAAGGGCCTGGGCCTGAACCACCACCGCATCGGGTCCGGGCAGCCGCTCCTCACCCACGCCATTCTGAACGGGCTCGCGGTCAGGGACGTGCCGCGCGAGGGGCAGGACGCCGTCGCGGAGATCCTCGGCGCGCTCGACGACAAGATCGCCGCCAACGAGGGGATCGCCGCCGCCGCGGACGACCTGGTCAGGGCCCGGTACACCGAGCTCGCCGCGTCCGCGCCCGGCTCGGTCCGGCTGGACGAGCTCGGCCGCCCGGTCACGGTGAACGTCCCCGCGGCGGACATCCGGCCCGGCGAGAACTACATCGGGCTGGAGCACATCGCGAAACGGCACATGTGGCTCTCCGGATGGGCGGACGCGTCCGCCGTCCTGAGCGTGAAGAAGCGGTTCCGGGCGGGCGACGTGCTCTTCGCGAAACTGCGGCCCTATTTCCACAAGGTCGGCCTGGCGTTCGTGGACGGCGTCGCGTCGACCGACGTGCACGTCGTCCGCCCGGTGGACGGCCGCCACCGCGGCTGGCTGCTGGCGGCGCTGTCCAGCGACGAGGTGGTGGCGCACGCCTCGGCGCTCAGCGACGGCACCCGGATGCCGCGGGTGAAATGGGCCGACCTCGCCCGCCGCGAGGTGCCGTGGCCCGGCGAGCCCCGCGCCCGCGAGTTCGGCGCGTTCGCGGACGCGATCGCCGAGCGGGTCGAGGCCGCCGCGGCCGAGAGCGCCGCGCTCGCCGCGCTGCGGGACGCGCTGCTCCCCGAACTGCTGACCGGAAGGATCGAGGCCGCCCCATGACCGACGACCGCGGATACCTGCTGGACAACCGGCGCACCGAGGCCGGGACCCGGTTCGAGGCGATCTCCGAGCTGTGCGACCCGTGGACGTTCCGGCACCTCGACGAGCTGGGCGCCGGGCCCGGGATGCGGTGCTGGGAGGTCGGCGCGGGCGGGCCGTCCGTTCCTGCCTGGCTCGGCGCGCGCGCAGGCGAGCAGGGGCGGGTCCTGGCGACCGACATCGACGTGTCCTGGACGCGTCCGGCGGCGGGCGGCCCGGTGGAGGTCCGCCGCCACGACCTCGTCGAGGACGCGCCGCCCGCCGAGACGTTCGACCTGGTGCACGCCCGGCTCGTCCTGGTCCACCTGGCCGACCGCGAGCGGGCGCTGCGGACGCTGGTCGACGCGCTGCGTCCGGGCGGCGCGCTGCTCATCGAGGACGCGGACCCGGCGCTGCAGCCGCTCGCCTGCCCCGACGAGCGCGGCCCCGAGGAGCGCCTCGCGAACAAGGTCCGCAACGGCTTCCGCGCGCTGCTCGCGGGGCGCGGCGCCGATCTCGCCTACGGCCGCACGCTGCCCCGGCTGCTGCGCGAGGCGGGGCTCGCCGACGTCCGCGCCGACGCCTTCTTCCCCGTCACGTCCCCGGCCTGCGGCGTCCTGGAGGCGGCGACGATCAGGCAGCTCCGCGACCAGCTCATCGCCGCGGGCCACGCCACCGGGGAGGAGATCGACCGGCTCCTCGACGCCATAGACGCCGGGCGGCTCGACATCACCATCGCGCCGCTGATCTCCGCCTGGGGCCGCAAACCCTGACCCCGCGTCCGGGCACCGCGTCGCCGCGCCGGGATTCCCCGAAAAGAGAAATCCTTTTGCGCGGAAATGGCGGAGTTCTCTAGCCTGGAGGCCGACAGCGTGTAGCTCAGCAGCAGAGCATCGGGCTTCAGACCCGAAGGGCGCGGGGGCGGAACCCGCCACGCTGGCTATGAACAAGGACGTACAGGCGAATCCCGGCTACGCCGCGGGACAGATGTCGAAGGCCTTCGCGACCGCGCTGAACCACGAGAGCGAGGAGACGCGTGAGCGGGCGGAAAAGCGGCTGGAGCGCTGGCGCCGCGTCCTCTCCGGAATGGCGGACGGGTCCCTCTCCATCGGCTCCCGGACGCCCGTCAAGGGACTTCCCGCATGGGTGACGCCCGAGGTCGTCCGGGGCGGATTCGCCACCGGGACGGCCGCCGCGGGCGGCCCCCTCCTCCCCTGCGAGCAGGACGCGGCGCGCCGCGCCGGCATCGCGGGCGACCGGCGCTCGCTGTTCCTGCACCACCTGACCGACGAGGGCCTCGACGAGCTGTACGCGCTCCTGGACAGCGGCGAGTACGACGTCGTCCTTCCGGAAGAGGGCGCGCTCCTCACCGTCGCCTGGCTGCTGCGTGCGGGCGACCGCGCCGGCGCGCTGGACGTCCTCGACGCCATCGGCCCGTTCGCCGGCCGGCTCCGTTTCTCGCCGCGTCCCGGGATCCCGCTGGGCGACGCCTCGCTCGTGCACCGGCAGACCGTCGGCCAGGTCCGGGAGCGCATCGAGGCGAAGCCGAAGAACAAGGCCGTCGCCGCGATGAACGAAGCGCTCGTCGTGTGGAACCCGTTCGCGGACGAACTGCTGGAGCATTGGCTCGAGACCGTCGAGGACGGCCGTGTCTTCGCGGTGATGCCGCACGGCTGGGGCGAGCGCGGCGCCGAACTCCTGGCGCGGTACCGGCGGCTGGCGCGGAACCACACCCTCTGCGGAAAGCACCGCAACCCCAAGGAGAACCTCGCCATTCTCCGGTCGTCCCTGGAGAGCCTTTTCGCGGGCAAGGGCGTGTCGGGCCTGCTGCAGCACGCCGTCGACTCGATGGTCGCCAAGCGCGGCGTCCCCGGTTCTCCGGAGCACGCCGCGCTCCGCGAGCGGCAGGCGGCCGACGGCGCGCGTCCCGCGCACCACACGGTCGCGCAGATCGTGCTGGCGCGCCTCGCGGACGCCCGCCAGGACTCCGGCGTGCCGTCCATCGACCCGTTCGTGGCGCCCATCACGGAGGACGAGTCGCGCCGTACCGGCGTCGCGGCGGGCGCGGAACTGCCGGAGTGGCTGCGCGACATCGTCAAGAGCGCGCTCCGCGCACCGGTGCCGACGCTCATCGAGCGCGGGATCGTCCCGTCGGCGGAGGTACTGGCGGAGCTCACTCCGCAGCTCGTGGCCGCCACCACCGCGTCCTCCTATCCGGACCCGGCGCTTCGCCGCCTGATGGCGGCGCAGTACACGGCGTTCCGCAACCGGCGCAGCCTGCTCCTGCTGAACCTGGAAAGCCAGGTGCGCTTGGAGGAGCTGCCCTGGGTGCGCGCGGTGCAGCGCTACCGCCGCGCGGACGGGACCGGTGAGCGCGAGGCGCGCGCCGTCCTCGTCCAGCTCGGCGAGCTGGCGCTCCAGGGCTTCCCCGGGACCGTCCTGCCCAACCCGCTGCTCAGCGAGCTGGGCGCCCTTGCCAAGCGCGCGGGCCTACGGGTGCCGTTCGTGGAGGAACTGGCGGCCGACATCTTCATGGGCACGTTCTCCACCAAGTACCTCCGGGCCGCGCAGATCGCGGCAGACGTGCTCGAAGGCACCCTGTACGAGCGCTACTACGGGATCGACTACGCGGCCGTACGCGCGATGCAGGGCGGACGGCACACGTCCGACGCCTTCGACGCGCTGTGCCGCACCCGCGCGGGCGACCTCACGGGACGCTCGTGGGTCGCCGACAACGGCAAGGTCATCGAGCAGGCGCAGATCCTCACCACCCACAACCTCGCCGTGCTCGTCCATCCCATCGGGGTGAGCCCGTCGCCCGGCTGGGACGACCTGGCGCGCCGCGCGTTCGGCGTCGCCTGCCGCCTCGTCCGGCAGGTGCACGGCAACCCGCGTCCCCTCGGCACGGTCAAGGACGCCGCGTACGCGTGGCGGCAGGCGGTCTTCTTCCTCGCCCTGTGCGGGCTCAAGGAGCAGGTCTCCGCCATCGCGTGGATGCAGGACGAGCTGGACCGGCAGCCGCCGCACACCGCCGCCCGCCTCGACCCGGCCCTGGCGGGGCTCCGGCACGTCCTCGCGGGCGGCCGCCTCGACGACGGGACGGCCCCCGCCGCGCGCCGCTTCACCGGCTGGGCGACGGGCCGCCACTGGCTGCTCAAAACCGGCTGACCTGCACTTTCACCGGTTCCCCCGGTTTGTCGGTGCCCGGTGCAAGGCTTTCACCGCCTGCCCGCTCCGGGCGGGGGAACTTCGCGCGGACCATGATCGTCCGCGCCGAGGGTGGAGGTCGAGGCGTTGGACGCGGAAGGGGCCGCCGGGCCCTCCCCGAGCGGCGGGGAGCGGCGCAGCGTGGTGCGGGTGACGCGGCCGGTCCGGCCGCGCAAGCTGGCGAAGGTGCCGTTCGTCGAGCTGGCGGAGGGTCGGCTGCAAGGGGTCGTGTCGAGCGGGTCGGACCTCGCGCGGGTGTACGTGTCGTCCATCGCGGCGGGCACCCACGACTTCAGCTGCAGCACCAACAACAACCGGCCGTGCGGCGGGCTGAGCGGCGCGTCGATGTGCAAGCACCTGCGCTCGCTCGTCGACGAGGCCGTCATCCAGTACGGCCTGGAGCGGGTGGCGCGCTACCTGAAGGCGGAGCCCGGCGACGACCTCGCCGGGGCGCTCCGCGGTTCCAAGGCGTCCGCGCCGGCGGCCGGGGTGTTCAGCCGGTTCCTGCGCCACCTGGCGTACCTGGAGGTGCCGGGCGTGAACGATCCGCTGCCGGAGATGCACTGGTTCCCGGCGACGGGAGCGGCCCGCTGATGCTGCCGACGCACCTGGGCGAGCTGCTCGCCGCGACACCGCCGGGCGTGGACGAGGCCCTCGACGTCATCGCCGGATTCGACGGCGCGCTCGTGCACGGCTTCGGCCGTCTCGGGGAGGACGGGACCGCCGCGCTGACCGCGCTGGCGGGCGCGCTCGGCGGGTCGCCGCTCGGCGGCCCGGTCGCCGAGGCGGCGGAGAAGGTCGCGGCCGGCTCGGTCGTCGACGCGCACCTCGCCGCGCTCGCCGGCGGGCGCACCGCGCTGCTCGGCGCCGTCCACGACGCGCTCCTCGCCCACCTCGACACCGCCCTCGGACGGTCCCGCGCCAGCTGGGCCCCCGGCGACCCTGCCCCGGACACGGCCCCGAACCTGCTCGCCGGATGCCGGTCCTGGCTCGCCGAGCTGGCCATCGCCGGCTGGCGCGGCGTCGACCACGACCTGGTGTCCGCGTCCGACCAGGCGATCGAGGCGCTGCTCGCGGAGCCCGCGCTGCGCCGCCAGGCCGTCCTGCTCGACGGGCTCGCCGCCGAGCTGCGCGCCTGCTCCCCCGTCGCGACCATGGCGGAGATCCCGGCGCGCCGCTGGGCCGACCTGTGGGCGCGCGGCGTGCTGCTGGCGCAGCCGGGCGGCACCGCGCCCGCGCGCGAGACGGTCGCCGGGCGGCTGCTGCTGCTCGGCGTCGACGTCCACGAGCACGGGACGGCCGTCCAGGCGCAGGCGCACTGGCTGCTGGAGCCGGACGGCGACGGCCCGGCCCGGCTGGTCCGCACCAGCGCCGCCGCCGCGAAGGTCGACACCATCGTCGGACCGGCCGTCTGGCGCGTCCTCGCCGACCGGCCCGTCCTGCTGCGGGCGCTGGCCGAGCAGCGCGCCGTGCAGGTCGAGGGCGTCACGCTCGCGGGCGGCGACCTGCTGTGGGAGGAGGACAAGGCCCGCCTCGGCTTCGTCGCCGACCCGTTCGCCACCGCCCGACTGCACCTGTCCGGCGCGCAGGCCGCCGCCGTCCCGCCGCTGGAACGGCACCCCGCCCGCATCGGCGAGCCCGTCCTCCTGGAGGGCTACACGGTGGACGGGACGTCGTTGCGACTCGACAGACACACCCTCGAGATCGACATGGACCGCCTCCCGGCGAGCGGCCCCCTCACCCCCGAGCTGGTGGCCGCGTCGTCCGCGTGCATCGGCCTCGTCCGCTGGGACGCGGGCCGCTGGACGCTCCAGCCCCTCGCCGTCCAGGCCACCGTGAAGAGGAAGCGGGTGGACGCGCACAACGGCGACTGGGCCCTCGGCCCCACCGACCCCAAGGTCGAGAAGGCGATGGCGAGATCCGGCGACACGGTCCTCGTCCTCCAGGAACGAGCGGGACGGCTGCTGCGCAAATGACCGCACTCGACGTGAAGGCCGGCGAGAACCGGCGGCAGGCCCTGTACTGGCGGCTGCTCGCCCGCCTCTTCGACCCGGAGGAGCACGCCTCGCTGGAGGCCGTGAGCGTCGCCGTCGTCGACGACCTCGGCCTGCCCGCCGCGCTGCTCGACCCGTCCGTCTCCGTCGACGCCCTCGTCCAGCGCTTCCCCGAGCTCGCCGCCGACTTCGACGGCCTCCTGTCCGCCGCCGAGGCGACCGCCGACGGCACCGCCTCTCCTCCCGTGTCCGGCGCGGAGGACGGGCGCGAGCAGGTACGGCGGGCCGCACTGGTCTCGAAGCTGCTGCTCAACGTGTTCGGCGCCAAGCCGGGGAACATCACCGCGGCCCAGCTGTCGGAATGGCAGCGCGACGCGGGGTGGCTGCGGCGAGCGCTCGGCGACGACGGCGGAGCCGGAGCCTGCGGCGCCCCCGGAGCCGGAGACGCGGACGCCGGAGACGGGGGCGCGGACGCCGGCGCAACGGGGCCGGGCGCGGGTGCCGGAGGCGCCGGGCGCGGGCTCGGGCCGGGGAACGGGAACGGGCTGCGCCCCGTGCTCGCCGAGATCGAGGGCGACCTCGTCCGGCGGATGCGGTTGCGGGAAGTGCTGTCGGACAACCGCCTCGCGCGGCAGCTGTCGCCGAGCATGTCGCTGATCGAGCAGCTGCTGCGGGACAAGGCGAACCTGTCGGGCGTGGCGCTCGCCAACGCCAAGGCGCTGATCCGCCGGTTCGTCGACGAGGTCGCCGAGGTGCTGCGCACCCAGGTGCAGCAGTCGAGCGCGGGCACGATCGACCGGTCCGTGCCGCCGAAGCGGGTGTTCCGCAACCTCGACATCGAGCGGACGATCTGGAAGAACCTCACGAACTGGAGCCCGGAGGACGAGCGGCTCTACGTCGACCGGCTCTTCTACCGGCACACCGCGAAACGCACCACGCCCGCGAAGATGATCGTGGTGGTGGACCAGTCGGGGTCGATGGTCGACTCGATGGTCAACTGCACCATCCTCGCGTCCATCTTCGCGGGGCTGCCGAAGGTGGACGTCCACCTGGTCGCCTACGACACGCGGGCGCTCGACCTGACGCCCTGGGTGCACGACCCCTTCGAGGTGCTGCTGCGCACGACGCTGGGCGGCGGCACCGACGGGACCGCCGCGATGGCGCTGGCCCGCCCGAAGATCACCGACCCGCGGAACACGGTGGTCGTGTGGATCTCCGACTTCTACGACAACCGGGCGCTGATGACCGACTTCGAGTCGCTGCACCGGTCCGGGGTGCGGCTCATCCCGGTCGGGTCGGTGAACGGCTCCGGGCGGGCCATGGTGGACGGCTGGTTCCGGGAGCGGCTGAAGAGCCTCGGCACCCCGGTGCTCTCCGGCCACATCCGCAGGCTCGTGTTCGAACTGAAGACCTTCCTCGCGTGACGGACGCGAGCGCACCGATGAGGAGAGCGATGACCGACGACATGCTGCGCGCCCCGGCCGAGGCGAAGTACGCCGAGGAGCTGGACTACCTCGAGTCGATCGACGACGGCCCGAAGCCGTTCTCGTGGCGGCTGAGCCCCCGGATGGTGCGGCTGTTCGTCCTCGGGTCCGAGCGCGCCGACGGCCTGGACCGGGAGATCCCGCAGAAGTGGTTCGGCGACCGGAGCTTCGTCGAGCGGAGCATCGTGACGCTGGCGTCCGACCGGGGCCTGCTCCTGATCGGCGACCCCGGCACCGGCAAGAGCTGGCTCGCCGAGCTGCTCGCCGCGGCGATCTGCCGGAACTCGACGCTGGTGGTGCAGGGCACCGCCGGCACCACCGAGGACCACATCAAGTACTCCTGGAACGTCTCCATGGTCATCGCCAAGGGGCAGTCCCGGGAGTCGATGATCCCCTCGCCGATCATGACGGCGATGGAGGGCGGGGTGATCGGCCGGTTCGAGGAGCTGACCCGCTCGACCAGCGACGTCCAGGACGCGCTGATCTCGATCCTGTCGGAGAAGTACGTCTCGATCCCCGAGCTGGACACCGACAACATCGTGTTCGCCAAGCCCGGGTTCTCGATCATCGCGACGGCCAACAGCCGGGACCGGGGCGTCAACGACCTGTCGTCGGCGCTGAAGCGGCGGTTCAACTTCGTCCGCGTCCCGGTGGTGACGAACAAGAGGAGCGAGGCGGAGATCGTCCGGTTCCGCACGTCGGAGCTGCTGCGCCGGCACGCGATCGAGCTGGAGGTGCCGCCGTCGCTGCTGGACGTGCTGCTGCAGAGCTTCGCCGACCTGCGCGCGGCGGCGGCGTCCGCGACCAGCGACGACGAGCGCCTGGAGTCGGCGCTGTCGACGGCGGAGCAGATCGGCGTGCTGGAGGACGCGATCCTGCACAGCCAGTTCTTCGGCGACCGGACGCTGAGGTCCGAGACGCTCGGGAGCTCGCTCGTCGGGTCGCTGGCCCGGCGCAGCCCGGAGGACCTGGCGATCCTCAACAAGTTCTGGCACGGGGTGGTGGAGCCGCGCAGCCGCGACGACGACGGCGACGGCCCGTGGCGCGGCTTCCTCGACGGCGGCCGCCAGGCGATCTCGACTCTGTCGTGACGGTCTTCGAGCCGCTGCGGGAGCAGCTGACGGGCGCGGCCCGCGCGTTCGGCGGGGACGCGGTCGCGGGGATCCTCACCGGGATCGTCGACGACGTGGACCGGGCGCTGGCCGAGGAGCTGGAGATCTTCCCGGTGTGCCATCACTCGCCGGCATCGGCGCTGGCGATGGCGCGGCGGCTGCGCGACAAGCGGCCGTCGGTGATCTACCTGGAGCTCTGCGAGGACTTCGCACCGCTGCTGGCGGAGCTGCGCAACTGCAGGCTGCCGGTCGCGCTGCAGGCGTTCGCGAGCCGGGTCGAGGGGTTCCCGGCGGCGTGGGCGCCGCTGAGCGTCGTCGCGCCGATCACCGAGGCGTCGGCGGAGTACCAGGCGATCGCGTACGCGCTGGACACGCCGGGCACCGAGATCGTGCTGGTCGACCGGTCCACGGACCATGTGTTCCAGTGGGAGCCGCGCGACGACGCCGCCCCGGGCGCCGACCCCGCGTCCGGGGACGGCGAGGAGCCGCAGGAGGCGCTGCACGGCGACGCGGTCGGCATCGAGATCGGCGAGCTGCGGCCCGGCTTCGCCGAGCTCGAGGAGCACCTGCTGCGGCACGGGAAGGTGCGGCACTGGTCGGAGTGGTGGGACCAGTACGTCGAGCAGCCGCTGGCGGGCGCCGACTACGCCACGTACCGGCAGGTCATGGTGCTGATCGGCAGCCTGTTCCGGCGGCTGCACCCGCAGGACGCCGGACGCCGCGACCGCGACGAGGACCGCGAGCGGTACATGTGGACGCGGATGCGCGAGCACCTCGCCGCGACCGGCGCCGACCCGGCGGACTGCCTGTACGTGTGCGGGGCGTTCCACGCGGCGAGCCGCGTCGAGCAGTTCGGGCTCGCCTCGGACGCGGACCCGTTCGAGATCACGCCGCGGACGGGGACGCGCTGGCGGTACGGGCTGATCCCGTCCAGCCACTCGGCGATCGAGGCGCAGTTCGGGCTCGCGCCCGGGTCGGTGTCGATCGCGGCCGCGACCTGGGAGAAGGCGGTCAAGCGCAGCGGCGTGAAGCCGTTCCGGCTCAGCGGGCAGGCGGGCAAGGCGCGCAAGGCGCCGCGCGGCCGCAGGGCGCCCGCGGCGAAGGACGAGCCGCCCGCCGACCGGCTGTCGGGATTCCTGTCCGGCCCGCCCGCCCTGGACGGGCTGGACGAGGCGGAGCTGCTCGGCTGGTGCGTCGACATCGTCCGGCTGGCGCGCCGCAACGGCTACCTGGCCAGCACCGCCGACGCCATCGCGGTGTTCGAGACGTCGGTGCTGCTGGCGGGAATGCGCGGCCGGGCGCGGCCGACCCCGTACGACTTCCAGGACGCGGCCGTCACCTGCATCGAGAAGGACCGGGTGCCGGGCCGCCGGGACGTGGCGCGGCTCTGCGAGATCCTGCTGGGCGGCGACCGGATCGGCGCGGTCGGCTACGACGCGCTGCCGCCGCTGGCCCGCGACGTCCACGACCGGCTCCAGCCGCTCGGCCTGGACCTGCAGAAGCGGACCGTGCAGCGCGCGCTGCTCGACCTGCACGCCGAACCGGACCTGGTGCCGTGCTCGGAGCTGCTGTGGATCCTGCGGCGGCTGCTGCCGGACGGCGCCGCCCGGCCGATCATGGGGTCGCGGGAGCTGGGCGACCGGCCGATCCAGGAGAGCTGGGACCTCGCGATCGGCCGGCACCAGCGGGCGCTGGTCGAGCTCGGCTACGAGGGCGTGAGCGTCGAGCAGGTGCTGGAGCAGCGGCTGCGGCGCGCCGCGTGGGGCCCGGACGCGTCGGCGGTGAAGGCGCTGGAGGCGGTCGAGGACGCGATCCTCTACCTGGGCGGCGGCCGGTTCGCCGACGAGCTCGGCGCCCGCGCGGTGGAGCTGCTGGCCGCCGAGCGGACGGTGGACGAGGCGCCCGAGGTGGTGCGGCGGATCCGGCGGCTGCTCGCGCACTACCGGGCGTCGGAGCCGGCGCTGCCGCGCTGGTGCCAGGCGTTCGTGGTGGAGGGGTACGCGCACTACTGCACGCTGCTGCCGACGGCGTTCGCGGACGAGGCGGGCGGCGTCCGGCAGGTCGCGGCGATGCTGGGTTTCCTGTTCGGGATGGAGAGCCTGGCGCTGTCACTGGGCTGCGACCACGCGCAGCTGGAGCTGGCGGTGCGGCAGTCGCATCCGGAGGCGCCCGCGAAGGTGGCGCTGCTGTGGGCGGCGAAGGCGCAGCTCGGCCTGATGACGCGGGACGAGCTGCGCTCCCGCTGCGACGCGCTGCTCGCGAACCCGCTGGTGGTGCCGTCGTTCCCGCTGTACATGAGCGGGTTCGTGCAGGCGCTGGACCCGGCGCCCGCGCTGGCGCCGCTCGTGGTGGAGGCGATGTCGAAGGCGTTCGGGCGGCTGCCGGACGCGGTGCTGCTGCCCTGGCTGCCGAACCTGGTCGCGACGCTGCGCGAGCACGCGCGGGAGCTGGTGCCGGCGCTGGTGCGGGAGGCGGCGCGGACGTTCCCGGCGTCGCTTGCGGCGCTGGACGCGTGGACGCCGCCGTGGGAGTCGGCGGCGGCACCGGCGCCGTCCGCCGCTCCCGCCGCGTCCGGTCCGGTCGCGGACGTGCTCGCCGCGCACCCGGCGACCTGCGACGCCGTGGCCGCGCTGCTCGGCCACCCGGTGGAGTGGGACGAGCCGGGCGCGACCGGCTGCGGCGGGGGCGACGGGGAGGTGCGCGGCCTCTTGGAGCGCCATCCGCTGGCCGCCGAGGCGGTCGCCGGGCTGCTCGCGCCGGTGGGCGCCGCGTCCCGTTGAGCCGGGCGGTGGCGGGACGGGCACGGCGGCCCGTCCCGCCGCCGCGGATCCTGACCGGGCCTCCGCACCCGCCGTGACGTGGCGGATCTTGGACGGACGGTGACGGCCCGCAGCGTGCCGCAGGGCCCTTGCACGCGCGCAAGCGACGGTGACTGACTCCTGCTCCGTGCGTAAGAGTGTCTGTCGTGTGAGCCGCGTCATGGCGCTCGAAGGCCGTGGCCGCTCGCGCGTTCCACGTCCACAGCCGACTCCACACCAGGCCGAGAGCACATGTTCGCTTACAGCCCGACACGGAGACGTGAGACCGCCGCTGCCATGAACGCAACCGACGCGGGGACGCCCGCGCTTCTTCCGGCCCTCTCCCCCGCCCCCTCGCTGGAGCTCGGCAGCACCGCCGCCCGCAACGGCACGGCCGCCGGCCGGCTGCTCGGCGAGATCGACCTCGCCGCCACTCCCGCCGCCGTCCGGATCGCCCGCGGCTACGTCCGGGAGCTGGTCGGGCAGTACTTCGGCGTGAGCCGGGCCGAGCTCGCCGACCTCGAACTGCTGACCAGCGAGGCCATGACGGAGTCGGTCCTGCGCCCGCGGTCGCGCCGGGACGGCACCCTGACCGTGACCGTGGTGCACCTGGACCGGTTCGTCCGGGTGGAGATCACCGAGGGCGGCGTCCCGCCGGGGCCGCCCCGGCCGCCGGACGACCAGCTTCCCGGCGGCGGCCGGGGACGGGTGCTGATGCAGGCGCTCGCCGCCGACCAGGGAGCCCACCGCAACCGCAACGGGACGACCACGACCTGGTTCGGGGTGCCCGTAGGGGAGCGGTGGAGGCGCCCGTGATCCCGGGACCGGTGCCGAGCCTGAGCCGGTGGGAGGAGGAGTCCTCCGCCGGCGACTCGGCCGGCGCCGCGTCCGCCTTCCTACGCGCCCCCAGCGTCGCCCGGATGTACGACTACTTCCTCGGCGGCAAGGACAACTACGCCGTCGACCGGGAGATGGCGGAACGGGCCCTGGACCGGGCACCGGTCGTCGCGCGGCTCGCCCAGGTGAACAGGGGCTTCCTGGAGCACGCCGCCGCGGGGCTCGCCGAGACCGGGCTGCGCCAGTTCGTGGACGTGGGCTGCGGCCTGCCGGCGCGGCGCAACGTCGGCGACATCGTCCGCCGCGTCGACCCGTCCTGCCGGATCGCCTACATCGACAACGACCCGCTCGTCCTCGTCCACGCGCGGGCGCTGCTGGCCGGCGAGCGCGGCACCGGCGCGTTCGGCGGGGACGTCCGGGTCCCGGCGGCGCTGCTCGGCCATCCGGGGCTGCGGCGGCTGATCGACTTCGGCCGGCCGGTCGCGCTGCTGCTCCTCGGCGTGCTGGACTTCGTGACGGACGCCGAGGACCCGCGCGGGATCGTCCGGACGCTGCTCGGCGGCCTGCCCGCCGGCAGCCACATGGTCATCACGCACACCGAGCGGACGCCGCAGCTGGAGTCGCTGGCGGAGACGGCCCGCCGCGCCGGGCTGGCGTTCACGCCGCGGGACCGCGCGGAGATCGCGGAGATCTGCGCGCCGCTGGAGCCGGCCGGCCCGTACCCGGCGGCGCTGCCGCTCGCGGACACCGCCGACCTGGACGGTCCGCTGCCGCTCGCCGGCTTCGTCGGGCGCAAGCCGGGCTGACCTCCGCGATGCTCTCCACCCTCGATCACAAGGCGGCCGCATATCCCCGCGAACCGGCCCCGCCGCCGCGCGTTTCGCTACGATCGGAGCGTCGGCGACCGGCGGCTCTGGGGCGAGTGATGACAGCGGACGGCGAGCCGAGGTCCCTCTCGGAGATCACCCGGGACATGGGCCTGAACATGTCGGACGTGGCCGCGTTCTCGGGACTCGACGAGAGCACGGTCTTCCGGCTCTGGGACAACGCGGAATGGCTCGACCGGGTCAGCGGGCGGTCCCTGCAGAGCCTGATGGCGTCCATTCCGGGAATCGCGGAGTACTCCCGGGCGCACGCGATCCGCAAACGGCTGGACGGGCTCGTCTCCGACCTCGGCGCGGAGGGCCTGGCCGTCGATCTGGACGCGCTCGACGGGTCCCCCGTCCCGCAGCAGCTGCTGCTGAACGCGCTGGAGGCGGGGCTGCGGATCGTCCGGGGCGAGGCGAACCAGCGGACGTCGTCGTTCATCGCGCGGTTCTGGGGCCGGGAGCCCGACACGGCGCTGGAGGCCCTCTATTCCACCGAGCCGGGGCACGGCCTGCTGAGCGACCCCGCCAAGCTCTTCGACTCGTCGGTCGAGCTGGCGCCCCGGCTGAACCGCAAGACCTATTCCTTCCATTCGATCCTGGCTCTGAACATCCTCACCCACCAGGTCAGCAAGGTGACCGGCTCGCTGGAGGCCGACCTCGGGTTCGAGGTGCCGGGCCGGCAGACCGCGTTCATGATGCGCGGCGTGGTGATGGGCTCGCTGATCAGTTCGAACGACCTCGACCTGGCCGAGCGGTACCGCAGGGAACTGGACGCGACACCGGTGTACGCGGCGCTGGAGGAATGGTCGTTCCCGACCTACATGAGGGACGGCCGGATCAGCTCCGACTTCACCCTGCCCAGTTCCCTTTCGCTGCGGAACACGGCGAACGAGGTGCTGCGGGAGATCGCCGACTACAACGACGCCTACGTGTACTACCTGGCGTCGACGTACATTCCGCTGGCACTGAGACGCGACCCGGCCTTCGGCGGGCGGCTCGCCGAGCTGACGCGGGCACTGGAACTGCGCGGCGCCGACTGCGAGGACCGGAGGATCAGAGAGACGTGCAACACCCTGGTGCGGCGGCTGAAAGAGCTGCCATAGCGGGTGCTGCGTTCTCGGGGGTGCCGCGCGGCGCATGAGCCGCGCATTGCAGGTCGTTGAGGGAAAGGCCCGCGAGCGGGCCGGGGAATGGGGAGCCGGTGGAAGAGACGGCGGAAGCCATCGCAAATCTCACCAGGGAGCGGTGGGAGGCCAACGCGGACTACTGGGTGAAGGTGATCAGGGAGGGCCGCGACCGGTACCGCACCGAGCTCACCGACGCCGCCATGCTGGACGCGATCGGGCCGTGCAAGGGGCTGCGGGTGCTGGACGCCGGCTGCGGGGAGGGCTACATCGCGCGGACGCTGGCCGCCGAGGGCGCCGACGTCGTCGGCGTGGACGCCTGCCAGGGGTTGATCGACGCGGCCCGGGACGTGGCCGGCACGGCGGTGCCGGCGACCGGGATCGGGGGCTCGCTGTCGTTCACCCGGGCCAGCGTCGACGCGCTGCCCGTGGAGGACGACGGGTTCGACCTGGTCGTCTGCAACCACCTGTTCAGCCATCTGCAGGACCCGTCGCGCGCGATCGCGGAGTTCGGCCGGGTGCTGAAGAGCGGCGGGCGGCTGGTGTCGCTGACCCTGCACCCGTGCTTCTACGTGGAGGACTCCGAGCACGGCGCGAGGCAGAGCGTGCCGGCCGCGCAGTACTTCGCGTCCCGCGGGGTCGACCAGCGGTTCCTGGTGGACGGGCTGGAGTCGCCGTCGATGATCACATCGTGGCTCCGTCCGCTGGAGTTCTATTCTGGAACGCTCCGAGACAACGGGTTCGTGATCGCCGACCTCCGCGAGCCGCATCCGACCCCGGAGCAGCTGCGCGACGACCCGTGGTGGCGCGAGGGCTTCCCGACGGCCCTGTTCATGCTCTTGATCGCCGAACGCCGCTGACCTCCACCTCTTGCGTTGCGGCGGGTTGTCGTGGGAGGCCGCTCATGGCGACAACACGCCGCAGCTCAACGTGAGGTGGGGGGGGCGGGGGGCGGCGCATAGGGTCGTGACATGGAATCCGGTGAGGGCGGGGTGCCGGCGGCGCTCGCGGGGCATCCCGACAGGCTCCGGTGGAACGCCAAGTACGAGAGCGCGCCCGAGCCGTCGTTCGCGCCGCACCCGCTGGCCGTGCGGGCGCTGGCCGAGGCGCCGCCGGACGGGCCCGTCCTGGACCTGGCGTGCGGGACGGCCGGGTCGGCGCTGCTGGCCGCCGAGGAGGGACGGCGCGTCACGGCGGTGGACGTCTCCGAGGTGGCGCTCGACCGGCTCGGCGCGGAGGCGCGCCGCCGCGGCCTGGACGGGCTGATCACGCTCGTCCAGGACGATCTCGGGGCGTTCCGGCCCGCGCCGGCGACGTACGCGCTCGTCCTGTGCACGGGCTTCTGGGACCGCGCCGTGTTCCTGCGGGCCGCCGGGGCCGTCGTCCCGGGCGGGCTGCTGGCCTGGGAGGCGTTCACGGCGGAGGCGCGGCGCGTCCGCGACGCGCTGCCGGCCGAGTGGTGCCTCGGCGACTGCGAGCCCGCGTCCCTGCTGGACGGGGGCTTCGCGGTCCTGGAGCAGGACGACCTGCCGGACGGCCAGAAGCGGCGTTTGCTCGCCCGCGGTCCCGCGGCAGTATCCTGACGAGTCCCTGTGTCCTGCGGAGACCGTCCTCATGGGCGGGCCCCCTGACAGGAACGCTCTTCCACGGCGAGTGACCGGTAGATTGCGGGTCGGCCTCCTTTGCGCGGTTTTCACGCTGTTCTTAGGCCGGTGCTGGAAGGGTGGTCACTTTCGTGATGTCGTCGACCCCGGAGCGAGTGAGGAACCATGGCCGAGGATGACAAGCCGGCGGTCAAGGCGAAGATCCCTAACGCCAAGAACATCCGCAGCCCGGAGTTCACCCCGCACGGGATCAGCGCCGGGCGCGGCAGCGGGCTGAACCGGCCGTCCGCGCTGACCGCGGCCCAGGCCCGCAAGCGGCGGATCGCGACGATCGCCGGCATCGTGGTGGCCGTGCTCGCCATCGCGGGCGGCGTCACCTACTACGTGACGCGGCCCGGGCCGAAGATCGAGGTGTCCGGCAAGTTCGGGGCCGAGTCGAAGGTGAAGATCCCGACGAAGCTCGCGCCGAACAAGTCGCTGAAGACCCGGACGCTGATCAAGGGCAGCGGCCCGGCGATCGCCGACGGCGACACGATGTTCGTGCAGTACTCCTTCTACCAGTGGGCGAAGCAGACCAACGCCGACGACTCCCGCAAGAAGAGCACGAGCAAGAAGATCGGCTCTTCCTACGAGCAGCAGACGCAGGGGTCGGGCGGGCCGCAGGCGCTCACCGTCGGCAAGAGCGGCGTCAAGGGCCTCGACAAGGGCCTGCTCGGCAAGACGGGCGGCAGCCGGGTGCTGGTGGAGGTCCCGCCGTCGATGGGCTTCGGCGACCAGGGCTCGCAGCTCGGCCTCGGCAAGAACGACTCGGTGGTCTTCGTCGTCGACGTCCAGGCGGTCGTGAAGAAGAACGCCGGCCCGCAGGGCGCCCCGCAGAAGCTGGACGACAAGAACCTGCCGAAGGTCGAGGACCAGGGCGCCGGCAAGGCCCCGAAGGTGACGGTCCCGAAGGTGGACGCGCCGTCCAAGCTGCAGGTCAAGACGCTCGTCCAGGGCACCGGCCCGGCGCTGGCCAAGGGCGACGACGCGGTCGTCAACTACCAGGGGCAGATCTGGAAGGACGGCAAGGTCTTCGACTCCAGCTGGAAGAACGGCCAGCCGGCGATGTTCCCGATCGGCACCGGCGGCACCGTTCCCGGTTTCGACAAGGGCCTGACGGGCGCGAAGGTCGGCAGCCGGGTGCTGCTGGTCCTGCCGCCGGCCGAGGGCTACGGCAAGAACGGCAACGCGCAGGCCGGGATCAAGGGCACCGACACCCTGGTGTTCGTGGTGGACATCCTCGCCAAGGTGCAGAAGTGAGCCCCCGCGCCGCGTGACGCCCCGCCGGCCGAGCCGAGCGGCGGGCGCCCCCGGTGGGGGTCCCCGCCGCTCGCGTTGGCGGGGGCGAGGGTTCCCGGGGAGCGTGCGAGATCCGTCACGACAACCCCGAGGGCGCTTTGACCGTCCTCTTATCGGGAAGCCAAGGATGTGCATTGGGCGGCCCATCGCATGGATCCCCTCAGGTATCGTCGGTAACGCAATAATCACGGGGGGCTTGTGAGCAGCAGGGAAAAAGGTCAGGAAGAGGGCGCACCGGGCACTGCGGACGATCTTCGCGAGGACGGTGCGAAGGCCGCTCCGGCGGGCGTATCAGACGATTCCGCACCGCGCCCGGAGTCGGGGGGGGCCCCCCCCCCGGGCGCCGCGCCGCCCCGGGGCACAGAAACGAAGAGGGAGCGGGTGGGTAGGAGTGGGGCTAGAAAAGGATG
>NZ_JBEYYT010000084.1:25580-28358 GCF_040645715.1 Spirillospora sp. NPDC046719
GCGGGCGCCCCGGGCACGGCGCACCCTCTCCGCGTGGACGGGGCGTCGGCCGCTCGGGGGGGCGAATCAGACTAGCGGGCCCCGCGCCGGTCGTGGGGGGGCGCGCCCGCCGAGGCCGACGGCCAGGCTCGTGACCAGGAACGGGACGGGGCGGCCGGGCGCGCGGCGCAGGCCCCCGCGGCCCGGACGGCGACGCTCACCGTGGACTCCGAAGAAACCACCCCGGACCTGAAAAACTCCCCGAACGCCGACATATCTCAGAATCGCGACAAGGACCCCGCAGAGGGCCCTGTGGAGAGTGCCGGGGAGAGCCCCGCGGAGAGCGCGGTGCCCGCCGCGACCGCGGAATCCCCCGTCGCCGGGCCGGGCGCTCCGGCCACCGAAAAGGGCACGTCCCCCGATAACGACCGCCCCGGGCGGGACGATCCGGACGGCTCCGGAAGCGCTGGTGTGAGCGGCTCCCCGGCCGGAGATACCAAGACCATGCCGGCTGCGTCGTCGAGGCAAGGAGGCCCGCCGGGGCGCGGCCCCGGCGGCGGTTCGGGCGGCGGCGGTGGCGGCAAGGGACCGAAGAAGCCGCGCAGCCGCCGCGTCCGGTACCTGCGGCGCATCCTGTTCACGCTGCTCGGCATCCTCGGGTTCCTCGTCGCGGCGTTCGCGATCGCCTACATCTTCACGCCGGTCCCCTCGCCGCAGCAGCAGGCGCTCGCGCAGGGGCCCGCGTTCTACTACTCCGACGGCAAGACCCTGATCGCCAAGACCGGCATGAACCGGGACGCGGTGAAGTTCGACCAGATCCCGAAGAGCACCCGGGACGCGGTCATCGCGGCCGAGAACCGCAGCTTCTACCAGGACCCGGGCGTGTCGATCCAGGGCACCGCGCGGGCGTTCTGGTCCACCGCGACCGGCGAGCAGCTGCAGGGCGGCTCCACCATCACCCAGCAGATGGTCCGCAACTACTACGGCGGCATCGGCAAGGAGCGCTCGGTCACCCGCAAGCTCAAGGAGATCATGGTCTCCCTGAAGGTGGGCCGGGAGAAGTCCAAGGACTGGATCCTCGAGCAGTACCTCAACACCATCTACTTCGGCCGCGACGCCTACGGCGTGCAGGCCGCCGCGCACGCCTACTACAACAAGGACGTCAAGGACCTCACGCCCGCCGAGTCGGCGTACCTGGCGGCCGCGATCCAGCAGCCGAGCAACTTCGCCGACCCGACCGGCCAGCACCGCGTCTACGCCGAGCAGCGCTGGCACGCCGTGGTGAACAACATGGTCCGGGACGGGGCGCTGTCCCCCGCCGACGCCGCGTCGATGACGTTCCCGGCGCCCGGCAAGGAGAAGATCACCGACGTCCTCAAGGGCCAGAAGGGCTACATGGTCAACCTGGCCAAGAAGGAGCTGGAGGAGCGGCGCGGCTACACCGAGGACGAGATCAACCGCAGCGGCCTGAAGATCACCACGACGTTCGACAAGCGGCTGATGGACGCGGCGAAGCAGGCCGTGGAGAACAACGTCCCGGCCGGGACGAGCAAGAAGATCCGGACCGGGCTGGTGTCGGTCGACCCGAACACCGGGCAGGTGCTGGCCTTCTACGGCGGCCGCGACTACCTGACGGAGGCGGCGAGCAGCGCGTTCTACGACACCGCGCAGGCCGGGTCGGGCTTCAAGCCGATCGCGCTGGCCGCCGCGCTGGAGGACGGCAAGAGCCTGTCCGACACCTATGACGGCAGCTCCCCGCAGTACTTCGGCGGCCACTCCATCAAGAACGACAGCGGCGAGAGCTTCGGGAACATCAACCTCGTCACCGCGACCGAGCACTCGGTCAACACCGCCTACGTCAACCTCGGCCAGGACATCGGCAACGACAAGATCGCCGCGATGGCCGAGAAGCTCGGCATCTCGGCGTCGCAGATGACGCCGGACCAGCGCGCCGCGGCCTCGTTCCCGCTCGGCATCGTGTCGCTGCACCCGGTGCAGCAGGCCGGGGTGTACGCGACGTTCGCCGACGAGGGCGTGTACCGGCAGCCGTACGTGGTGAAGTCGGTGACCGACAACGAGGGCCAGGCCCGCAAGTTCTCCGAGAAGGGCGAGCGGGCGTTCGGCACGCAGGTCGCGCGGGACGCCACGTACGCGATGCAGCAGGTCGTCCAGGGCGGCACCGGCACCGGCGCGCAGCTGCCCGACGGCCGCGACGTCGCCGGCAAGACCGGCACCACCGACGAGGGCCGGGCGATCTGGTTCAACGGGTTCGTCCCGCAGATGGCGACGAGCGTGGCGATGTTCCGCGAGGACAACAAGGCGCTGAACATCCCCGGGTACGGCTCCTACGGCGGGCAGCTGCCCACCCAGATCTGGCGCTCGTACATGACCGACGCGGTCGACATCAAGGGCTACGACCCGAAGACGTTCGGGTCGCCGTCGGAGACGCCGGGCAGCGGCTGGGGCGTCCCGTCGCCGGGCGGCGGCGCGCCGAGCACCGAGGGGCCGCGCACCGACGGCCCGACGCACCGTCCCTCCGGCGGGACGGGCGGGCCGCGCCAGCCGAAGCCGCCCACGGACCTGCCGACCATCATCCCGACGCTGCCCGGCGGCGGTGACGGCGGCGGGAACGGCGGTGGAGGCACCGACGGCGGCGGCAACGGCGGCGGTGGCACCGACGGCGGTGGAGGCACCGACGGCGGCGGCGGTACCGGCGACGGCACCGGCGGCCAGATGTTCAACTGAGCGCGAAGGGGCCCGGCGGTCGCACCGCCGGGCCCCGTCGCGTCCTGCCCGTGC
>NZ_JBEYYT010000085.1:0-25096 GCF_040645715.1 Spirillospora sp. NPDC046719
GCCGGGCCCGCGGGCCCGGCCGCCCTCGGTCGTCCGGGTGGTCCGCCGTCAGCCGTCGGCCTTGACGACCGTCCCGTTCTTCATGATCCCGATGGAGGTCGCCTTGATGCCGACGCCGGTCTCGTCGTAGCGGAAGTCGCCGAGCAGCCCCTGGTACTGCACGGCGCGGATCGCGTCGGCCAGCTTCCTCCCGGTCGCGACCTTGCTGTTCTTCAGCGCGGTGAGCAGGATCGAGGTTCCGTCGTAGGCCTTGGCCCCGTGCAGTTCGGCGTCCTCGCCGTAGGCGGCCTTGTAGGCGGCGGCGAACTTCTTGGACGCGTCGCTGACGTCGTTGCTGAGGTAGGGCGAGCTGACGATGGTCCCCTCGACGTTCTTCACGCCCGCGGTGTCGCGGTAGACGGGGGTGCCCTGCGGGGCGGCGCCGGCGAACGGCGCGTCGATGCCGAGGTCGCGGGCCTGCTTGACGATGAGCCCGGACTCGACCTCCTCGGAGCCGACGAAGACCACCTCCGGCGACCTCTGCCGGATCTTGGTGAGCTGGGCGCTGAAGTCCTTCTGGTCGGTGGTGACGACCTCGTCGGCGACGGGCTTGACGCCGCGGTCGGTCAGCGCCTTGAGGAACGCGTCGTGCTCCCCCTTCCCGTAGGAGCCGTTGTTGCTGATCATCGCGATCTTCTTCATCTTCTTGCCGTCCACGACGTACTTGGCGAGCGTCTCGTCGTAGGTGGTGGACGTGGGCCCGTTGAGGAACAGGAACGGGCTCTTGAGCGCGACCATCCCGTTGGACTGGCCCGAGGCGATGTTCGGGATCTCCTCCTGGCGCAGGGTGGGCGCCATCGCGATGGTGACGGCGCTCTCGGCGGTGCCGATCATCGCGATGTAGTGCTGGCTGCCGATCTTGCGGGCGATGTTGGTGCCGACGGTCGGGTCGCCCTGGTCGTCGAAGACGTCCAGCTTGATGGTGCGGCCGTCGATGCCGCCGGCCTTGTTCCATTCGTCGACGGCGAGCTTGGCGCCCTTGTACTCCCACTTGCCGAGCGAGCTGAGCTGGCCGCTCTGCGCGTCGACCACGGCGATCTTGATGGGGCCGCTGCCGCCGGAGCCGGAGTCCTTCGACTCACCGGGGGCGCCGCACGCCGCGGTCAGGCCCGCGGCGAGGACTCCGGCGGCCAGGGCGGAGACACGGAGTCGGGGGGTGGTGCGCATGGATTCACCTCGGTGGGTGGAGATGTCGGGGGGTGGGTGCGGGGTGGGCTCGGAGGCCGGCTCAGGAGGCGGGCAGCGAGGGGTGGCCGCTGTCGCCGGGGAAGACACCCTGGTAGATGTCGTTGATGTTCCAGTGCCCGGGTGTGGGCACGGGCTCGTTGACCATCGGCACGTCCAGGACGGCCGGGCGGCGCGCGGCGACGGCCGCGCGCAGGGCGGGCAGGAGGGCGTCGGGTGCGGTGATCCGGTGCCCGTCGGCTCCGCACGCCTCGGCGTAGGCGGCGAAGTCGGGGCTGTAGGGGCGGCCGTCGGGGTCGCGGAACTCGCAGCCGTAGCTCGCGCCGAAGTTCGCGGCCTGCAGGTCGGCGATCGTGCCGTGGGCGCGGTTGTTCATCACCACGAAGATCACCGGCAGGCCCTGCTCGACGGCCATGGGGACGGCGGGCAGCTGCGCGCTCATGCCGCCGTCGCCGACGAGCGCGACGACGACGCGGCCGGGCGCGCCGATCTGCACGCCGACCGCCGCCGCCGGGCCGAAGCCCATGGTGGACGCGCCGCCGGGCGTGATGAAGCGGCCCTCGGCGGGCAGCTCGTAGCACTGGGCGACACCGTTCTTGTTCCAGCCGACGTCGGTGACCAGCACCGCGTCGGCGGGCAGCGCCTCGCGGAGGTCGGCGAGGATGCGTTCGGGCCGGAGCGGGAAGTCGCCGGAGCGGCCGCGCTCGCGGCTCCGCTCGAACAGGTCGGTGCGCGCGGCGCGGATCCGTTCGCGCAGTCCGGGCCGGTCGACAGGCTCGGGGTGGACGGCCCGCACCGCTTCGGCGACGGCCTGGACGGCGAGGGTGACGTCAGCGACGGCGCCGATCTCCACCGGGTAGTTGCGGCCGATCTCGGCGGCGTCGATGTCGATCTGGATGAGCCGTCCGGAGGTCGCCGGGGCGCCCGGGCCGCCGAGGTTCCAGGTGTAGCGGTCGTCCCACGAGCTGGCGTCGGTCTCCGCGAACCGCGTGGCCAGGGCGAGGACGACGTCGGCCTCGCGGGCGTAGTCGTTGGTGGTCTCCAGCCCCCAGAAGCCCGGCATGCCGAGCAGCAGCGGGTGGTCGTCGGGGACGGCGCCCTTGCCCATCAGCGAGTGGACGATCGGGATGTCGAGGTGCTCGGCGAGCGAGAGCAGCGCGCGGCGGCCCGCGGCGCCGCGCAGCCCGCCGCCGAGGTAGATCAGCGGACGCTCGGCCTCGGCGAGGCGCGCCGCGATCCGCTCCGCCGTCGCGTCCGGCAGGCCGGGGACGGCCTGGTGCGCGGGCAGCGGGTGGTCCGCGGGGGCGACCGGCCGGGAGAACAGGTCCATCGGGACGTTGAGCAGCACCGCGCCGGGCCGTCCGGTGGTGGCGGTCCAGAACGCCCGCTCGGTGAACCGCCCGAGGTCCTCGGCGCGGTGGACGTGCCAGGCGCGCTTGACGAACGGCCGGTAGATCGCGGTCTGGTCGGCGTCGTTGTGGAGGTTGACCTCCTGGTGCGGGTGCCTGCCCCGGTAGTAGGACGGGACGTCCCCGGCGATGGTGACGAGCGGGACGGAGTCGAGCGCGGCGGTCGCCACGCCGGTGACGGCGTTCATCATGCCGGGCCCGACGTGCACGAGCAGCACGCCCGGCCGCCCGGACGCGCGGGCGTAGCCGTCGGCGGCGTGCGCGGCGGCCTGCTCGTGCCGCGCGATGACGAACTCGATCGGGCTGCGGCCCAGCGCGTCCAGCAGGGCGATGTTGGTGTGGCCGCAGGTCCCGAAGACGTACTCGACGCCGTAGCGCTCGAGCTGCCGGACGAGCGCCTCCGCCGCGGACACCGCCACGGCGGGGTCGCTCTGGGGGTGGACGTCCACGGTCATGAGGGGGTCTCCTCGGTTCGGGTGACGGAGGTGCCGACGGAGTCGGCCCGGGGGGCGCGGGGGGCCGTCCCCCCTCGGGGCATGCTGATCCAGGTCTTGCCGGCGGTCTCCGCCGCCCGCGCGAACGCCTTCGGCGCGTCCGCGAGGTCGAAGCGCTCGCGCAGGATCCGGCCGGGGCGCAGGTCGTGCCCGGCGAGCGTCGCGAGGGTGCGGGGGAAGTCGGCGGGGTGGTCGTAGATGAGGCAGCCGCGCACGGTCAGGCGCCGCTGGACGAGGGAGAAGGTGGAGAGCCGGGCGGGGCGGGCGCTCTGCCCGACGGCGATGAGGGTGCCGCCGGGTGCGGTGCGCTCCAGCGCCTCCTCGAACGCCTCGGGCGCGCCGGACGTCTCGATCACGGCGGGGTAGGCGGTTCCGGAGGCGTCCTCGGCGGCGTCCCGCGCGCCGAGTTCGAGGGCCAGCGCGCGGCGCCCCTCGTGCGGCTCGACGATGAAGGGGACTCCTCCGGTGTGCGCCACGGCCAGGGTGACCAGCAGCCCTTGGGAGCCGGCGCCGACGACGAGGCACCTGTCGCCGGCGGCGAGGCCGCTCATCCGGACGGCGTTGAGCGCGACCGTGAACGGCTCGACGCACACCGCGTCGGCGTCGTCCCAGGAGTCGGGGACGGGCCAGGTGAAGCGGGCGGGGACCGCGACGCGCTCGGCGAGCAGCCCCGGGTCGGTGATGCCGGCCGCCCGGCGGTTCGGGCAGCCCGCCGTGGCGCCGGCGTGGCACGACGGGCAGGCCAGGCACGGGTAGTTCGGTTCGACGACGACGCGCTGCCCGGGGAACCGGTCGGCGACCTCCTCGCCGGCGGCGGCGACGACGCCGAACGCCTCGTGCCCGAGCACCCACGGCAGCGCGGGCACCGGGCGGTGGCCGGAGACGACGGCCAGGTCGGAGCCGCAGAGCCCGACCCCGTGGACGGCGACGACGACGTCCCGCGGCCCGCAGGACGGCTCGGGCCGGTCGTCCACGACGGCCACCTCGTCCGGCGCGGTGAGGACGACCGCCCTCACGCCGCGCCCCACAGCGAGGTCCCGCGCAGCATCATGGTCTTGACCACGGTGTAGTCGTCGATCATGCAGCGGGGCGACTCCCGTCCGAAGCCGGAGTCCTTGACGCCGCCGAACGGCACGTGGTCGAGCCGGAAGTTGGACGACCCGTTGACGACGAGCCCGCCGACCTCCAGGTCCCGCCACGCGGTGATGATCCGGTCCATGTCGCGGGTGAACAGGCCGGCCTGGAGCCCGTACCGGCTCTCGTTGCACTCCTCGATCACCTGCTCCAGGCCGTCGAACGGGAGCACGGCGACGAGCGCGCCGAAGACCTCGTGCCGGACGACCGAGGCGGTCGCGGGCGGGTCGGCCACGACCGTGGGCAGCGCGGTGGCGCCGTCGCGCTCGCCGCCGAGGAGCACGCGGGCGCCGGCCTCGGCGGCCTCCGCCGTCCACCGCACGACGCGTTCGGCGGCGTCCTCGTCGACCATCGAGCCGACGTCGGTGCCGGGGTCGAGCGGGTCGCCGACGGTCAGCGCCTTCACCTGGCCGGTGAACGCTTCGAGGAACTCCTCGAAGCGGGAACGCTGGACGTACACGCGCTGGACCGAGATGCAACTCTGGCCGGAGTTGCTGTAACCGGTGCGCGCGCACACGCGAGCGGCTTCGGCGATGTCGGCGTCCTCGCACACGATCGTCGCGGCGTTGCCGCCCAGTTCCAGGACGAGGCGCTTGGCCCCGGCCGCGCGGGCGACCGCGTTCCCGGTCGCGGCGCTGCCGGTGAAGCTGATGACGGCGACCTCGTCGGCCGCGCACAGCGCGGCGCCGACGGAGCCGTCGCCGTGCAGCAACTGGACGGCCTCGTACGGCATCCCGGCCTCGACCAGCAGCGCCACGATCGCCGTGGAGACGGCGGGCGCCTGCGGCGGCGCCTTGACGATCGTGGTGTTGCCCGCCGCGAACGAGGCGCCCAGCTTGTGCGCGAGCAGGTTCGCGGGCGCGTTGAACGGGGTGATGGCCAGGGCCACGCCCGCGGGTGCCCGGTAGGTGAAGGCGGTGTTGCCCGTGCCGCGCGCCCAGCCCGCCACGGGGAGCGTGTCGCCGCCGATCTGCCGCGCCTCGGCGGCGCACACCGCGAACGTGTCGGCGACCCGGTCGATCTCGCCGCGCCCGTCCTTGAGGGGCTTGCCCAGTTCAAGGGCGAGCAGCCGGGCAAGGCCGTCGCGGTGCTCGGCGGCGGCGCGCGAGGCCCTCTCCAGCACCTCGGCCCGCGAGGCCGGCGCGAGCCGCGCGACCGTCCGGGCGAAGGCGCGGGCTGGGGCGCGGACCTTCTCGACGTCGTCCGGGCCGGCGGCCGGGGCCCGGCTGACGGGCCTGCGCACGAACGGTCCGACGCGTTCGCCCTGCGGACCCGCCGACTCCCACCGGCCGGCGACCAGCGCCGCGGCCTGCACCGGTTCGCCCTCGGCCGCGGCCGCGAGCAGCGCTTCCAGCATCCGTTCCTCCAGATCCACCAAGCGGACCATTAGTGCCATCATGTGGACTTCGAGCCAACGTACGGGTCGGCGCCGCGCGCTGACAAGGGTCGGCGGCGAGAAAGTTGGGGCCGGAAATACGGCGGGACGGCCGGTCGCACGGCTCAGCCACCTCCCGGGTCGGCACCTAATGTTCGAACCAGTGAGTTAGTTATAGGTGACGTGGCTCACCGGGGGAAGAGTGCGCCGGAAAGTTCCCGATACCGCCGACTGATACCGACTGATGGTCCAACTAGACCACTGTGTGGACTCCGTGTAACGTACGAGCCGTCCCCGGCCGCACCGGGCACGGCCCCGCGCCGGCTCCCGCTCTCCATCCGCGGCCGAGCGCAGCACGCCGGGTTTCCCGGACACTACCGCCGACATCGGGGAGATCGAGGACCAGTGAGCCCAGCCAAGAAGCCCGGCGCCGAGCCGGCCGCCGACTCCCAGCCCGCCGATTCCCAGGGCGTCCGCAGCGTCCAGCGCGCCGTCGAGATCCTGTCCCTGCTCAGCGAGGAGCGCCCGGTGATCTCGATCCGCGAGATCGTCGAGGCGACCGGGCTGGCGAAGACCACGGTCATCCGGCTGGTCCAGACGCTGGAGCAGAACGGCCTGCTGTGGGCGGCGCCCAACGGCTACCTCCCCGGCCCCGGCCTCTGGCGCTGGGCCCACCTCGCGCGCAGCAGCTGGGAGCTGCCCCCGGAGACCCGCCGGTACATGCGCGACCTCGGCGCCCGCCGCCGCGAGACCGTCAACCTCTACATGCTCCGCGACATCTACCGCGTCTGCGTCGCCCAGCAGGAGAGCCCGCAGCCGCTCCGCCACGTCGTGCACGTCGGGGACGAACTCCCCCTCTGGGCCGGCGCCTCGTCCAAGGCCCTCCTCCGCGACGCGCCCGACTCCCTCCTCCGGCGCGTCGCCGTCAGCTCGCCCTACGGTGAGGGCCACGTCAAACGGCTGCGCGAGTGGATCGACGAGGCGGCGCACCGCGGCTGGGCCGTCAGCCACGGGGAGCGCGAGGACGGCCTGTCCGCCGTCGCCGTGCCCGTCCTCGGCCGGTCCGGGACCGTCGTCGCCGCGCTGTCCCTCAGCGGCCCCACCGTCCGCTTCCCCGACGACGTCGTCGAGCAGTACGCCGCGGACCTGCGCCAGGTGGCCGCGGAGATGTCGGAGCGCGGCTTCGACCACCCGCTCAGCCCCGCGCGCTGACCCGCGGCCGGACCCACGGCGTGACCTGAAGGAGCAAAGCGCATGTCAGAGCGACCGCTCAGCGGTGTACGCGTCCTCGACCTGACCAACGTCCTCGCCGGCCCGTACTGCAGCTACCAGCTGATGCTGCTCGGCGCCGAGGTCGTCAAGATCGAGGTGCCGGGGCAGGGCGACCTCGCCCGGCACCTCGGCCCCGACGCCGAGTTGAACCGGTCCGGGCTCGGCGCCTCGTTCCTGGCGCAGAACGCGGGCAAGAAGTCCGTCGAGCTGGACCTCAAGGACGCCGAAGACCGCGCCGCCTTCGAGGACCTGGTCCGCGGCGCCGACGTGCTGCTGGAGAACTTCCGCGCCGGCGTCCTCGCCCGGCTCGGATTCGGCTGGCCGCGGCTGCGCGAGCTGAACCCCCGGCTGGTCTACTGCGCCATCTCCGGCTTCGGCCAGAGCGGCCCCATGAGCCAGGCCCCCGCCTACGACCAGATCATCCAGGGGCTCTCCGGCATGATGAGCATCACCGGCACCGAGGAGACCGCCCCGCTCCGGATCGGCTTCCCCGTCTGCGACACCGTCGGCGGGCTCACCGCCGCGCTGCACATCTCCGCCGCCCTCGCGGGCCGCGCCCGCACCGGGACGGGAACGTTCCTCGACGTCTCCATGCTGGAGTCGGCCGTCTCGGCGATGGGCTGGGCCGTCTCCAACTACCTGGTCAGCGGCGTCGCGCCGGAGCCGATGGGCACCCAGAACGCCACCGCCGCCCCGTCCGGCACCTTCGAGGCGGCCGACGGCCCGCTCAACATCGCCGCGAACCGGCAGCGGCAGTTCGAGACGCTGTGCGGCCTCCTCGACCGCCGCGACCTCCTCGACGATCCGCGCTTCGCCGACCGGGAGCGGCGCAAGCGGCACCGCGACGAGCTGACCGGCGAGCTCAACCGCGCGCTGCGCCGCCGCACCGCCGAAGAGTGGGAGCGGATCCTCGCCCCCGCCGGCGTCCCGGCCGCCCGCGTCGTGACCGTCCCCCAGGCCGTCGGCCTCGACCAGCTCGAACACCGCGGCTTCTTCACCGAACTGCCCTTCCCGGACGGCTCCGGACGGGTCCTCAAGGTCTCCGGCGGCGGCGTCCTGCACGACGGCGAGCCCCTGCGGCCCACCGGGCCCCCACCGCTGCTGGGCGACCAGAACGCCGAACGCGACGCCCTCGCGGACCGCTGGAACGGCCGGGCCGAGAACGCCGTCACCCCATGACCGACCGTCCAGCGCAGGAGGCTCCCGTGACCGAGATCGACCCGACCGGCGCCGTCGCGGACTGGTGGGCGACCGCCGTCTCCCGGATGGAACCCGGCGTCATCGAGCTGCGCGGCCGCCCCGTCCAGGACCTCATCGGGACGACCGGCCTCACGTCCATGATCTGGCTGATGCTGCGCGGCGACCTCCCGGCGCCCCGCCAGGCCGCCCTCCTCGACGCGGCGCTCGTCGCCTCCGTCGACCACGGGCCCCAGGCGCCGTCCATCGCCATCGCCCGGATGGCCGCCACCTGCGGCGTCGGCCTGAACAACGCGGTCGCCAGCGCCGTCAACACCCTCGGCGACGCGCACGGCGGGGCGGGCGAGCAGTGCGTCCGGCTGCTGGACGACGTCCTCCGGCGCGAGGACGCCGGGCTCGACCTGCGCACGGCCGCCGACCAGGCCGTCGCGGACGGGCCCCGCTACGTGCCGGGCTTCGGCCACCGCTTCCACCCCCGCGACCCCCGCCGCGACCCGCTGCTCGCCCTGGTCGAGGACGCCGTGCGGGACGGCGTCGTCCCCGGCCGCCACCTGCGGGCCGGCAAGGCGATCGAGGCCCGCCTCGCCGAGGGCCGCGCCAGGCCCGTGCCGATGAACATCGACGGGGCCACCGCCGTCATCTACGCCGAGCTCGGGTTCCCCGCGCCGCTGGCGCGCGGCCTGTTCGTGCTCAGCCGGAGCGTCGGGATCCTCGCCCACGCCTGGGAGGAGTCCCAGAGCGGCCGGCGCAACAAGGGGCCCGTCCCCCGCGCCGTCCTCCCCGCCTACCGCCCCTGACCGGCGCGGCCCCGGCCGGGCTCCGGGTCAGTCGTCGTGCCGCGGCCGGCCCGTCACCTCGTGGCCGGCGTGGGAGAACGCCTCGGTGATCAGCGTCCGCACGTGGGTGTCGCGGGCCCGGTACAGGACCCTGCGGCCCTCGCGGCGGGTGTGCACCAGCCCGGTCATCCGGAGCTTGGCCAGGTGCTGGGAGACGAGCGGCCGGGACGTCTCCAGGAGGTCGGCGAGCGACGTGACGTCGTACTCGCCGGAGGTGAGGAGCCACATCAGCCGCAGCCGGGTCGGGTCGGCGAGCATCCGGAACGCGGCCGTGGCCGCCTCGATCTGAGCGCTCGAAGGATGCTGTCGCATGGACCTCGCACCTGCAATGTAGCCGCGTGCATACCTGACTACATATACTGGCCGCACGGCTCGCTCGCAACCGAGGAGGCCCATGTCGGATCCCACCGGCCCCGAACCCTCGCCCGGCCACGGGCATGGACACGGTCACGGGCATGGACACGGTCACGGGCATGGACACGGTCACGGGCATGAGCACGGTCACGGACACGGTCATGGGCACGGGCACGGGACGGCCGCGTCGTTTCTCGCCCGGGCCAAGCACCTGCTCGCCCCGCACGGCCACGACTCCGCCGACAAGACCGACGAGGCGTTGGAGACCAGCGGCCGAGGGCTGCGCGTGCTCGGACTGTCCCTCGCGGTGCTGGCCGCCACCGCGGCCGTCCAGGCGGCGATCGTGGTGCTCTCGGGGTCGGTGGCGCTCCTCGGCGACACCCTGCACAACGTCGCGGACGCGCTGACGGCCGTGCCGCTCGGCATCGCGTTCCTGCTCGGCCGGCGCGCCGCGACGCGCCGCTTCACCTACGGGTACGGCCGCGCCGAGGACCTGGCCGGGCTGGTGATCGTCGTGGTCATCGCCGCCTCCGCCGCCCTCGCCGGTTACGAGGCGTTCCGCCGCCTGATCGCCCCGCAGGACGTCCGGGCGCTCGGCTGGGTCGCGACCGCCGCCGTCGTCGGGTTCCTCGGCAACGAATGGGTGGCCCGGTACCGCATCAGGGTCGGCCGCGAGATCGGCTCCGCCGCCCTGGTCGCCGACGGCCTGCACGCGCGGACCGACGGCTTCACCTCGCTCGCCGTGCTGGCCGGCGCCGCCGGATCCGCCCTCGGCCATCCCGTCGCCGACCCGGTCGTCGGGCTGCTCATCACCCTGGCCATCTGCTTCGTGCTGCGCGACGCGATCAGGGAGGTCTACCACCGGCTGATGGACGCCGTGGACCCGGAACTGGTCACCGCCGCCGAGCGGATCCTGGCCCGGGTGGACGGGGTGCGGCGCGTCGGCGGCGTCCGGCTGCGCTGGGTCGGCCACACGCTGCGCGCCGAGACCGACATCGTGCTCGACCCGGACCTGTCGCTCGTGCAGGCGCACGCGGTGGCGGTGGAGGCGGAGCACCGCCTGATCCACGGCCTGCCGCGATTGCGGGCCGCCACCGTCCACGCCGATCCCGACGGCACGGACGGGACCGACCACCACGCCGCCCTGCACGGCCACCATTGAGAGCATGAAGCACCCTCCCCCTCCCCCCGCCCTGTCCGATCCCACCGGCCGGGAAGTCGTCCAGGCCGCGCTCGCCGAGGCCGCGGCGCGTCTGGACGAGCGGCTCGTGGCGGCCTTCGCCATCGGCAGCCTGGCGCACGGCGGGTTCGCCCCCCTGGTCAGCGACGTGGACGTGGCCCTCGTCGTCGACCGCGCCGACGCCGCCGCCGCGACGGCCGTCGACACCGTCCGCCGCGACACGATCCAGCGGTACGCGGGCACCCCTCACCACGCCCTCGCGTCGCGCCTCTCCCTCTTCTGGAGCGACTGGGAGAACCTGGCGGACGGCACCGACGCCGGCCGGTTCCCCGCGACCGACCGGCTCGACCTCCTTGACTCAGGCATCCTGTTGTACGGCGCCGACCGCCGTTCCGGTTGCGCGCGGCCCGGACGGGACGAACTTCTCCTCGACAGCGCCGCCTTCGCCGCGAACAAGTTCGCCGACCCCGCCTACGTGCACATGCTCAGGCACCCGGAGGGCCTCGCCGCCGAGGGCGCCCGCGCCGCCACCAAGGCCGTGCTGTTCCCCGTCCGGTTCGTCTACACCGCCGCCACCGGGCTGCTCGGCCGCAATGACGACGCCGCGCGCTGGTACACCGCCCCACCGCAGCCGTCGAGCAGCCTGGTCGCCGCGGCCGGACGCTGGCGGGCCGGCGGGATCGACGACGCCACGGCGGCCGCCGAGCTGCTCCGGCGGGAACTCCTGCCGCTCTACCTGCACTGCCTCGACCGCCTCCGCGAGCACACCGCCGCAGCCGGCCGGTCGGACCTCGCCGTCCCCCTGGCCCGCCTGCTCGACACCCTCGCTTAAGACGCCTGGCCGTCGTCGGCGTCAGAAGATGCTCGGTGAGCTGGGCCGGTTCGGGGCCGGCGCAAGGCGTACCGGACGCTTCCGGTCAGCCCGAGCGCCGTGCCGAGGAAGACGGAGTGCGGGTCAAGCACGGGCGGGCGCGCCGGAGGCGGTCACCGGGCGGCCAGGAGGGCGTCCACCTCGGCGTCGAAGAGCCGCGCGGCGTCGAATCCCATCCCGGTGAAGTGGCCGGCGAGCTCCAGCGACAGGACGCCGTGCAGCCGGGTCCAGAAGGTGAGCGCCCGGTGCAGGACCGCGGGCGGGGCGGGGTGGTCGCCGGCCCAGTCGCGGTGGTCCGCCAGGTGAGCGTCGAACGGCGTCTCCGGACCGCCGGACGGCAGCGCCGCGCAGGCGTCGAGCAGGAGCACCATGATCTCGGCGGGGATGCTCGTGATGTCGTCCGGCGCGTGGTAGCCGGGGACGGGGGTCCCGTAGATGAGCAGGTACCGCTGGGGGTCCTCCAGGGCCCAGGCGCGCAGCGTGCGCGCCAGCCCGGCGAGGCCGGCACCGGCGCCGGCGGCCGAGCGGAGGGTGTCGGCGAGGCTCCGGTAGGCGTCCCTGACGAGCTCGGTGATCAGTTCGTCGCGGCCGGCGTAGTAGCGGTAGAGCGCGGGGCCGCTCATGCCCATCCGCTTGGCGATCGCGTTGAGCGAGAGCGCGGACGCGCCCGTCGTGGCGATCTGCTCCCACGCGTGCTGCTTGATCTCCGCGCGCACCTGGGTGCGGTACCGCTCGCGCGGGGTCCGCGTCCCCGTCTCCGCCATGCGCCGCCGCCTTCCCGTCCGTCGCTACGGCTCGAAGATTTAGTTAGAGGCTATCACGAACCTTATTGACACTCGCACGAGCTGGCGGTTATAACTTCTAACGAAAGCGATAAGCCATCATCCGAGTGCACTGGAGGACCGTATGAACACCGAAGAGCTCGTCGAGGTCGTGCTGCCGGGCAAGGTCGAGCCGGAGGGGCTGCAGATCCGGCACGGGGACGTCCCCGTGCCGGGGCCGGGCCAGGTCGTGGTCCGGATGGAGGCGACCGGCGTCTCCTTCGCCGAGCAGCAGATGCGCCGCGGCCGCTACTACGACCAGCCCGCGTTCCCGTTCGTGCCCGGCTACGACCTCGTCGGCACCGTGCAGGCCGCGGGACGCGGCGTCGACCCGGGCCTGATCGGGACCCGGGTCGCGGCGCTGACCAAGGTCGGCGGCTGGGCCAGCCACGTCCTCCTCGACGCCGCGGACACCGTGCCGGTCCCCGACGGGATCGGCGCGGCGGAGGCGGAGACCCTCGTCGTCAACGGCATCACGGCCTGGCAGATGCTGCACCGCAAGGCGCGCGTCCGCGCCGGGCAGACCGTCCTGGTGCACGGCGCCAACGGCGGCGTCGGCTCGGTCCTGGTCCAGCTCGCCCAGGCCGCGGGCGCGAAGGTGATCGGGACGGCGTCCGCACGCCACCACGACCTGCTCCGCGAGCAGGGCGTCGCGCCCGTCGACTACCGCGCCGGGGACGTCGCCGCGCAGGTCCGCGCGCTCGCCCCCGGCGGGGTGGACGCCGTGTTCGACCATGTCGGCGGCGCCGGCATCGTCGACTCGTGGCGCCTCCTCGCCCCCGGCGGCACCCTCGTGTCCTACGGCAGCGCCTCCACCCGCGACGACGAGGGCTCCAAGCAGTGGCCCGTCTTCAAGCTGCTCGGACGCGTCTGGATGTGGAACGCCCTGCCCAACGGGCGCCGCGCCTACTTCTTCAACGCCTGGGCGGGACGGGCGCTGTCCAAGGACCGGTTCCGGGCCCGGCTGCGCGCCGACCTCACCGAGGTCTTCGCCGCGCTCCAGCGCGGTGACGTCACGCCCCGGATCGCGGCGGAGCTGCCGCTCGCCCGCGTCGCCGACGCGATGCGGCTCGCCGAGTCCGGGACCGTCGCCGGGAAGGTCGTGCTGACGCCGTAGTCCCGCTCGCGGGCACCGCCGCGAGCGTCACCGCCCTTGACATGCCCTCGGGTCGAGGGCCGACGGGAGGTGCCGGCGCCCGTAGGCGGCCGCAGGCAGCGCAGGCATCGAAGCGGGGAAAGTTTCCCCGGTTGTGCTGCTACCGTGTCCCTGCGACGCGAGGAGGTGGACGATGGCCAGGCCGATGCGCGCCGACGCGCGGCGCAACCTGGAGCGGATCCTGGCGGCCGCGCGGGACATGATCGTCGAGCGCGGTCCGGACGTCCCACTCGACGACGTCGCCCGCCGGGCGGAGGTCGGCAGCGGCACGCTCTACCGCCGCTTCCCCGACCGCGGCACGCTGCTGCACGCCGTCGCCCTCGACGCGCTGACCGGCACCCTGGAGGCCGCCCGGGACGCGTGCGAGCGGGAGCCCGACCCGTTCGAGGCGCTGGCCCGGTACCTGCGCCGGACGCTGGAGCTGCGCGTCTCCGCGGTGCTGCCGGCGCTGCTCGGCCGGGTCGATCTCGAGAACGATCCCGAACTCGCGCCGCTGCGGGCGGAGAGCCTCCGGCTCCTGGAGGGCCTCGTCGCCGCGGCGCACGCGGACGGGAGCCTGCCGGACGGCGTCACGTTCGCCGACATCGGCATGATGGCCGTCCGCATCGCCCGCCCGCTCCCGGGTCCGCTGTCGCCCGAGGAGAACCAGGCCCTCGCCCGCCGGCACCTGGACCTGTTCGTCCGCGGGCTCCGCGCCCAGGCCGCGTCGTGACCTCGCGGCGGGGCGCGCCATGACGGCCGGGGACGCCTATTTCAGGGGGTCGTGGCCCCAGTTCATCAGGGAGTAGCGCCACCGGGTGTCCCGGACGTCGCCGCGCGGGCGCTGGGCGAGGTGCCGGTGGACGTAGCCGACCACCTTGGTCATGTGCGCGTAGTCGTCGTCGGACAGGTCCGCCCTCTTCGTGCGCATCAGCCGGACGATCCGGCGCCCGGACGCGTGGCCCGCCGCCTCGCCGCCGTCCTTCCTCTGGCCGACGGACCTCGACTCGTCGGTGTCCAGCCACTCCTCGAGTTCCTTGGGCGTCATGTTGACGGCCGCGCCGAACTCCGCCGCGACGGCGTCCCGCTCGGCGGTCACGTCGTCGGCGAAGCGGAGAGCGTCTCTGCGTTCACTGCCCATTCGCTCGCGATACCCCCTCGCGAGCCGGGCATTCCCGAAGAACACCTGGTCAGAGCGGGAATCGCGGCCGGCTCGGACGGGCCTGCGGCAAGGAGGCGGGACCGCGATCCCGTCATCCTGATCACGTGGCGGCCCCTTGAACTACGCTTGAGGCCACCATGGCGGACGAGCGGCTGACGATCGGCGAGGTGGCGGACCGTACCGGGGTAGCCACGTCCGCTCTGCGCTACTGGGAGGAGTACGGGCTGCTGCCCGAACCGGCCCGGGTGTCGGGGCAGCGGCGCTACCCGCCGTTCGCGGTGGAGCACGTCGGGCTCATCCTGCTCCTGCGCGACGTCGGCTTCACGTTGCGCGAGATCAAGGCGCTCGTCAGGGCCCGCACGTCGGGAGGCGACTGGCGGGAGCTGCAACGGGACAAGCTCGCCGAGCTGGACCGGCAGATCGCCCGGATGCAGGCGGCGCGCGGCGCGATCGCCCACGGCCTGTCCTGCCCGCACGACAACGTCTTCGAGTGCCCCAACTTCGCCGACGCGCTCGCGGCACGGCTGGCGGGGGCGTCCATCGAAGAGGCGCACAAGCACTGATCCCGGTTCCTCCGCCCCGCGTGTCACAGGCGGGCGGGCTGTGTCGTCTCGGGTCCGACAACGGGTGCCGAGACGGGCGCACCCTTTCCACGACGAGGAGCGGGGACATGAGCGAGCAGGCCGAACAGCGCAAGGTCGCGCTGGTCACGGGGGCGAACAAGGGGATCGGGCGCGGAGTCGCCGCGCAGCTCGCCGCGGCGGGCATGACGGTCCTGATCGGAGCCAGGGACCCGCGCCGCGGTGAGGAGGCCGCCGCGGCGCTCCGCGAGGTGGGCGGCGACGTGCACGCGGTCGCCCTGGACGTCACCGACGCGGCCTCCGTCCGGGAGGCGGCCAAGCTGGTCGAGGAGCGCTTCGGCCGCCTCGACGTGCTGGTCAACAACGCCGGCATCAGCGGCTCCGGGCGGGTCGCGCCCGCGGACGCCCACGACCAGGTCCCGAGCACCGTCGACCTCGACATGGTCCGCAGGGTGTTCGAGACCAACGTGTTCGGCGTGATCGCGGTGACCAACGCGATGCTGCCGCTGCTGCGGCGGTCGCCGGAGCCGCGCGTCGTCAACGTCAGCAGCCACGCCGCCTCGCTGACGATCTTCAGCGACCCGGACGGCCCCATGGCGTCGCTGCTGCCGTCGGCGGCGTACTCGCCGTCCAAGAGCGCGCTGAACGCGCTGACCGTGCAGTACGCCAACGAGCTGCGCAAGGACGGCGTGCTCGTCAACGCCGTCGCGCCCGGCTTCGTGGCCACGGACAGCAACGACCACACCGGCTTCCTCACCGTGGAGCAGGGCGCGGCGGTCGTGGTCCGGCTGGCCACGGCCGGCGAGGACGGGACGACCGGCGGCTTCTTCGGCGAGGAGGGCCCGATCCCCTGGTGACCGCGGGCGCGGCGCCCGTCAGGCGCGGGCGCCCGTCACACGCGGCGGGGCGTGACGAGGCCGGACTCGTAGGCGAAGACCACGAGCTGGGCGCGGTCCCTGGCCCGCAGCTTCGTCATCGCCCTGCTGACGTGCGTCTTCGCGGTGGTCGGGCTGATCACCATGCGGGCGGCGATCTCGTCGTTGGACAGGCCCCGCGCCACCAGCGCGGTGACCTCCCGCTCCCGGTTGGTCAGCACGTCCAGCGCCTGCGGCGCGGGCTCGGGGCGGCGCGCGACGTACTCGGCGATCAGCCGGCGGGTGATCGCGGGCGACAGCAGCGCGTCGCCGCGGGCCGCGACCCGCACGCCCTGCAGCAGGTCGGCGGGCTCGGTGTCCTTGACCATGAAGCCGCAGGCGCCGGCGCGGAGCGCGTTGAAGACGTACTCGTCGAGGCCGTAGTTGGTGAGGATGACGACGTGGACGCCGCTCAGCCGCTCGTCGGCGGCGATCAGCCGGGTCGCCTCGATGCCGTCCATCACCGGCATCTGGATGTCGACGAGGGCGACGTCGGGCCGGTGCTCGCGGGCGAGCGCGACGCCCTGCTCGCCGTTCGCGGCCTCGGCGACCACCTCGATGTCGTCCTCGATCTCCAGCAGGGCGCGGAAGCCGCCGCGGATCAGCGCCTGGTCGTCCATGAGCAGCACGCGGATCACGCCGCTCCCTCCAGAGGCAGCTCGGCGCGCACGATGAAGCCGCCCTCGGCGCGGGGCTCGGCGCGGAGCCGGCCGCCGAGCGCCGCGACGCGCTCGCGCATGCCGAGCAGCCCCTTGCCGGGCACCGGCGGCGCGTCCGGATCGGCCTTGCCGTCGTCCTCGACCTGCACGACCAGCGCGCCGTCCGCGTAGTCGACGCACACCGCGGCGGCCGCGCCGCCCGCGTGCCGGGAGACGTTGGTGAGCGCCTCCTGGACGATCCGGTACGCGGCCCGGTCCACCTCGGCGGGCAGGTCGCGGCGGGCGCCGGAGACCGTGACCGTGGCGTCCAGGCCGGCGGAGCGGGCCCGGTCGACCAGGTCGCCGAGGCGGTCGAGGCCGGAGGCCGCGGCACCGCCCCCGGATCCGTCGCCGTCGTCGGAGTCGCCGGAGTCGCGCAGGACCTCCAGGGTGGCGCGCAGCTCGCGCATGGCGTCGCCGCTGGCCTCCTGGATGGCCACCAGCGCCGGAGGGACCTCCTCGCCGCGCCGGTGCGCCAGGTGGACGGCCACCCCCGCCTGGACCTTGATGACGGAGATGCTGTGGGTGAGGGAGTCGTGCAGCTCCCGGGCGATGCGGAGCCGCTCCTCCCCCGCGCGGCGGCGGGCCGCCTCCTCCCGGGTGCGCTCGGCCTCGGCGGCCCGCTGCTCGGCCTCCTCCAGGTACGCCTGCCGGTGCCGGGTGACGGTCGCCGCGACGCCGGCCGCGACGAACCAGCCGACCAGCAGCGCGACGCTCTGGAGGTTCTCCCCGGTCCCGTCGGCGCCGGGCAGGTTCACCGCCACCGCGATGCCCAGGAACGCCAGGCTCACCAGCGCCGCGGCCACCCGGTGGCCGGCCCTGACCGCGCCGAACACCGCCACCATGACGGGATAGGCCGCCGCCGGGCCCGGCTGCGTGCGGCCCGCGACCACGAGCATGAACGCCGCGCTGAGGGCGAGCGCCGCCAGCGGCGCCCGGCGCCACGCGACGAGCGCGAGCGAACCGGCGATGCCGGCCGCGAGATCCAGCGCGCCCGCGCGCGGCGAGTAGAGCATGACGACCGTCAGCAGGACGGCCATCGCCGCGGCGAGCAGGCCGTCCTCGGCGAGCGGCCGCCTCGCGTCCAAGAACCTCATTCACGTAGGTTATGGGCCCTTTTCTCCGGCGTCCTCCGCTGGAGGGAGCAATCCCGGACTACTCCCGGCGTCGTAGTCCGGCCGGGCGTACTCCCGGGGTGCCGGGCGAAGGTGTCTTCCCCCGCACGATGACCGCCGACCAGTGCGAACAGCACCATTTCCGGCATGTACACGATCCGGAAATCGGCCCGCGGACGGGCGGGCGCCGAGCCGGCCGCCCGGCCCGGGCTCACGCTCGCGGCGGTGGCCGTCGTGCAGTTCATGGTGTCGCTGGACCTGTCCGTCGTGAACGTCGGGCTCCCGCGGATCGCGTCCGGCCTCGGGTTCGGCGCGGTCGGCGTGACCTGGGTGATCCACGCCTACGCCCTCTCGTTCGGGGGGCTGCTCCTGCTGGGCGGCAAGGCCGCCGACCGGTACGGCCGCAAGCGGGTGCTGCGGCTCGGGCTCGGCCTGTTCGGCCTCGCGTCGCTCCTCGGCGGCCTCGCGCAGGAACCCGGCCATCTGGTCGCCGCCCGCGTCGCCCAGGGCGTCGGGGCCGCCGCGCTGGCGCCGGCCGCGCTGGCCCTGCTGACCGCGACGTTCCCCGCCGGGCGGGCCCGCGTCCGCGCCTTCGGGATCTGGAGCGCGATGAACGCCGCCGGGGGCGCGTTCGGCGTGCTTATCGGCGGCCTGCTCACCGAGTACGCCGGCTGGCGCTGGGTGATGTTCGTGAACGTGCCCATGGCCGCGGCCGCGCTGGCCATGGCCTGGCGGGGCGTCGCCGCCGATCCGCCCCGGGAGCGCGGCGGCCGCCCCGACGTCCTCGGCGCGGTCCTGGCCACGGCGGGCGTGACCCTGCTGGTGTTCGGCGTCGTCCGCACCGACCGGCACGCCTGGACCTCGGCGGCCACCGTGACGACGCTGGCGGCCGCGGTCGCGCTGCTCGTCGCGTTCGTCCTCGTCGAGCGGTCCACCGCCCGCGAGCCGCTGATCCGGCTCGGGCTGCTGGCGAACCGCTCGGTCGCCGGCGCGAACGCCTACAACCTGCTGACCGGCGCGGCCCTGTCGTCGTCCTTCTACTTCGTCTCCCTCTACCTGCAGCGCGTCCTGGGGACGGAACCGGCGCTGACCGGGCTCGAGTTCGTGCCGTTCGCGCTCGGGGTGATCGTCGGCTCGTTCCTCGCCGTCAAGCTCGGCTACCGCCTCCCCGCCCGCACCCTGCTGGTCGCCGGCGGCCTCATGACCGCGGCGGGGTTCGCCTGGTTCGGCCGGATCGGCGCCGACGGCTCCTTCCTCACCGACGTGCTGGGCCCGTCCATCGTCGCCAGCGTCGGGTTCGGGCTCTGCCTCGCGCCGCTCGTCTCCACCGCCACCACCGGCGTGGCGCCCCACGAGGCCGGCGCCGCGTCCGGCCTGCTCAACAGCGTCCGCCAGCTCGGCGCCTCGCTCGGACTGGCCGCCCTCGGCACCGCGGCGCACGACCGCACCGGCGACACCGTCACGCCCGCCTCGCTCAGCGACGGGTACGCGTTCGGCTTCACCATCGGCGCGGCGCTCCTGCTCGGCGCCGTCGTCATCGCCCTCACGGTGCTGCGGCGGAGCGGCCCGCCCGTACCGGCCGGACGGACCGGCGACCGCGAGCCGGTCGCCGCCGCGGACTGACCGGCCCCTCCGCACCCCCTCATCCGCTCGCTCTCCGCAGGCTCGCTCTCCGCAGGAAGGACGGCCCGGCATGCCCCTCGCCCCGATCGACCTCTTCGCGTCCCTTCTCCACCTCCGCCAGGGCGGCACGATCCACGCCGAGAAAAGGACGGTGTGCTCCGGCCACGACGGCTGGCGGCTGACGGCCTTCCACGCGAAGACCGACGCCGACGTCCACGGCGGCCACTGGGAGGTCCATCCCGAGGCCGAGGAGGTCGTCTCCTGCCTCATCGGGAAGATCCGGCTCTACCTGCGCCCGGAGGAGCCGGGGCAGGAGGAGGAAGAGGTCCGGCTGCCGGCCGGGACCGCCGCGATCGTCCCGCGCGGGCGGTGGCACCGCATCGCGCTGGACGTGCCCAGCAGCATCATGGCCGTCACCCTGCCGCAGGGCAGCCGGGTGGAGGCGCGCCGATGACCGCCGCCGGCCTCGCCGAACGGCGGTCCGCGCCGGCCTCCTCCGCCGGCTCCGCGGCGGACGACGCGCCGGGCGGGCTGCTGCGCCCGCACGTCCGGAGCTTCGCGGCGCTCGTCGCCCTGCAGGTGGTCGGCGCCGTGGCCGGCCTGGCGCCGCTCCTGGCGGTCGCCGAGGTTGGCCGCGCCCTGCTGGCGCCCGGCCCGGCCGACCACGGCCGCGTCTGGACGGCCGTGGTCGCGGGCGCGGCCGGGTTGCTGGTCCGGCTGCTGTGCACGGCCGCGTCCTCCGGGATCGGGCACCTGCTCGACGGCCGGGTGCAGCTGGCGTTCCGGCGGCGGCTGGCGGCGCGGCTGGGCCGCGTCCCGATCGGCTGGCTGTCCGGCCGCCGGACCGGCGAGCTGGCGAAGCTCGTCGGCGACGATGTCAGCGCCGTGCACCCGTTCATCGCGCACACCCCCGGCGAGCTCGTCACCGCGTTCGTGGTGCCGCTGGTGTCGCTGGTCTACCTGTTCGCCGTCGACTGGCGCCTCACGCTGATCACGCTGGTCCCGGTGCTGCTGGCGGTGGCGCTGGTGCCGCTGATGATGACGCCGGGCCGGCTGCGCGAGCAGCGGGAGTTCGACGCGGCGATGGGCCGGATCGCGAGCTCCGTCGTCGAGTTCGTCCAGGGGATCGCGGTCGTTAAGGCGTTCGGCGGAGGCGAGCGCGCGCTCCGGCGGTTCGTCGAGGCCGTGGACGCGTTCGTCACCGCCTTCTTCCGCATGGTGCGCGCGCTCGCCGGGGCCGCCGCCGCCATACAGCTGGTGCTGTCGCCGCCGTTCGTGCTGCTGGCCGTGCTGACCGGCGGCGCCGTGCTGATCGACCGCGGCGGCATGGCCCCGGTCGACCTGCTGCCCTTCCTGCTGCTCGGGCTGGGGCTGACGGCTCCGGTCGCGGCGCTCTTCCACGGCTTCGACGACCTGCAGGGCGCGCGGCGCGCGGTCGGGCGGATCCGGGAGGTGCTCGCGGTGCCGCCGCTGCCCGAGCCCGCGGTCCCGGTCGCGCCGCGCGGGCACCGGGTGGAGCTGCGGGACGTCCACTTCGGTTACGGTCCCGACCGCGAGGTGCTGCGCGGGATCGACCTGGTGCTGGAACCGGGCACGGTCACCGCGGTCGTCGGGCCGTCGGGCGGCGGGAAGTCGACGCTGGTGCGGCTGCTGCCGCGGTTCTTCGACCCGACCCGGGGCTCGGTCATGCTGGGTGGCGTCGACCTGCGGGACCTCGCCGGACGGGACCTCTACCGGACGGTCTCCTTCGTCTTCCAGGACGTCCGCCTGCTGCGCGCGTCGGTCGCGGACAACATCGCGCTCGCGGTGCCGGACGCGGCCATGGACGACATCGTCCGCGCCGCCCGGCGGGCGAACGTCCACGACCGCGTCCTGGAGCTGCCGCGCGGTTACGACACGGTGCTCGGCGAGGAGGCCGGCCTGTCGGGCGGCGAGGCGCAGCGGATCTCGATCGCCCGCGCGCTGCTCGCCGACACGCCCGTCCTGGTGCTCGACGAGGCGACCGCGTTCGCCGACCCGCAGACCGAACTGGCAGTGCGGCGGGCGCTGACGTCACCGGGCGGCGACCGGACGGTCCTCGTCATCGCCCACCGGCTGGAGACGATCGCCGACGCCGACGCCGTCGTGATGCTGGAGGACGGGGCGATCGCCGAGCGCGGCGCGCCCGCCGAGCTGCTGGCGCGGGACGGGCGGTTCGCCGCGTTCTGGCGGTCCCACCTGTCGGCGGCCGGCGGCGAGGCCGCGCCCCGCCCCGGCGCACCGCGAGGAGACGACCTGTGATGATCTCGATGCTGTTCCGGGTGCTGGGGGCCGAGTATGCCCGTCCGGTGCGCCGCACCGTGGCCCTGATGACGGCGGCCGCGGTGGTCGAGGGCCTGTCCTACGCGCTGCTGGTGCCCGTCCTCCGGAAGCTCCTCGGGGGCGCGCCCGGAGACGCCCGGCCGTGGCTGATCGCGTTCGGGGCCGCGGTCGCGGTGTACGGGGCGCTGCGGTACGTCAGCGACCTGTCCGGGTTCCGCGTCGGGACCACGCTGCTGCGCGGGATGTACTACCGGCTCGGCGACCACCTGGCCCGGCTGCCCGTCGGCTGGTACGGCCCGCGCCGCGTCGGGGAGGTGTCCGTCCTCGCGGGGCGCGGGCTCATGCAGGCGATGAGCGTGATCGCGCACCTGCTGGCGCCGCTCGTGTCCGCCTGCGTGACGCCGCTGACGATCGTCGCCGTGATGGTCGGCTTCGACTGGCGGATGGGCCTGGCCGCGCTGCTCGCGGCGCCGCTCGTCGCGGCGGTCCAGGTCCTGGCGGGGCGCGCGATGGCCGCCGCCGACGCCGAGCGCGCCGACCGCGACCACGAGGCCGCGGCGCGGGTCGTCGAATACCTGCGGGCCCAGCCGGTGCTGCGGGCCGGCGGCCGGACCGCCGAACGCTTCCGGATGCTCGACGACGCGCTCCGCGGGCTCCAGCGCGCGTCCCGCCGCTCCACGCTGTCGGCGCTGCCCGGAATCCTCGGCTTGACGCTGACGGTGCAGGCGGTGTTCACCGTGCTCCTGGCACTGGGCTCCTACCTCGCGCTCGGCGGGCACATCGGCGCCGCCGACGTCCTGGCGATCCTGGTGCTCGCCGCCCGCTGCGCCGACCCGCTGCTGTCGCTGTCGGAGCTCGGCGGCCGGCTGCGCGGCGCGCGCGCACAGCTGGCCCGGCTCGACGAGGTGCTGAGCACCGAGCCGCTGCCGGAGCCCCGCGAACCCGTCCGGCCGGAGCACGGCGGCCTGGAGTTCGCGTCCGTCACGTTCCGGCACGGCGACCGGACGGTGCTCGACGACGTGTCGCTGTCCGTGCCGGAGGGAGGGCGGCTCGCCGTGGTCGGCCCGTCGGGGGCGGGCAAGAGCACCCTGCTGCATCTGCTCGCGCGGTTCTCCGACGTGGACGGCGGGTCGGTCCGGGTCGGCGGCGCGGACGTCCGGGACATCGGCGCCGAGGCGCTGATGGCGCGGATCGCCGTCGTCTTCCAGGACGTCCACCTCTTCGACGGCACGATCGAGGAGAACGTCCGGCTCGGCCGCCCGGGCGCGAGCGACGCGGAGGTGCGGGCGGCGGCGAGCGCGGCGCGGCTGGACGAGGTGGTCGGGCGGCTGCCCGGCGGCTGGGCGGCGAACGTCGGCGAGGGCGGCGAGCTGCTGTCGGGCGGTGAGCGCCAGCGCGTCTCCATCGCGCGGGCGCTGCTCAAGGACGCGCCCATCGTGCTGCTCGACGAGGTGACCTCCGCGCTGGACCCGGTGAACGAGGCGGCCGTCCACGACGGCATCGAACGCCTGGTGGCGGGCCGGACGGTGGTGATGGTGGCGCACCGGATGCGGACCGTACGGCGCGCGGACCGCGTCGTCTTCCTGGACGGCGGCCGCATCGTGGAGGAGGGCGCCCACGACGAGCTGCTGCGGCGCGGCGGCCGCTACGCCGGCTTCTGGGCGCTGGCCACGAGCCCGGTCGCGAGCGGGCGGTGACCTGATCCGTTCCCGGCCGGTCGACCGGCCGGGAACGGGTCAGCGCCCCATCACCTGGTTCACGCGGGTGCCCTCGGGCAGCGGGCGCAGGATCGTCCACAGCGTCCGGACGTGCGACTTCGCCATCTTCCAGCGCCCGTCCTCGACGACGTACTCGTCGTCGTACTCCGCGGCCATGAGCAGCTCGGTGCCGTCCACCCGGTTCAGCTGCCTGAAGCGCAGGGACCAGGTGCCGGTCGCCGTGGAGTCGTCCAGAACGGTGATGACGGGGTGGAAGCCGTGGTGCATGTCGAGCACCGCGTACCCGCCGTCGACCTCGCGCAGCGCGATCTCGGTGAACACCCTGGTGAGCGCGTCCGCGTCCGTGAACGTGCCGAGCGAGCCGTAGTCGATCGACGCGGGCCCCTTGGTGAAGCTCTCCCGGAACGCGACGGGGTCCTTGGCGTCGCACGCGCGCCAGTAGCGGTGCTTGAGGGCCTTGATCGCCTCGATGCGCTCCAGATCGGCCACCCGCTGCTCCAGGGAACGGTGCCCTGCGTCGTCCGCCATGTCGAACCCCTCTCAGAGTGGATCGCGCAACGCTAACGGCGCGCGCCGCACGGCATGGCGGGCGTTCCCGGCCAGCGGGAGCGCGGGGAACGCGAGACCGCCCGAAAAAGGGATTGGGCGGGACGGCGGCGAGCTGATAACGTACGCGACGCCGTGAAACCGCGCGAGGAGGTGAGACCCATGAACGCTGTTCAGAAGTGGGTGCTCCCCTTCGCTCTCACGGTCGGCGACTGACGCAGGTGTCGCCGGGAGCGCCCCACCAAGGCGATCCCGAAAGGCACCACCATGAATTCCTTGCGTTTCACCGCGGAGACCACGTCGAACGGCGTCGTCGAACGCGACTTCACCCTCGGCGACGTCACCGGCGTCCTCTGGTCCCCCGCCTCCGGCCCCGCCCACGCACCGCTGGTGCTCATGGGCCACGGCGGCGGCCTGCACAAGAAGACCCCCGCCCTCGCGGCCCGCGCCCGCCACCTCGCCACCACCTGCGGTCACACCGTCGCCGCCATCGACGCGCCCGGGCACGGCGACCGGCCGCGCACGGCGGAGGACGAGCGGGCCCGCGCGGAGCTCCGGCAGGCGATGGCGGCGGGCGACCCGATCGGCCCGGTCAGCGCCCGGTACGGCGCGTCGCTGGCCGAGCAGGCCGTCCCGGAATGGCGGGCGACGCTGGACGCCCTCCAGGACCTGCCGGAGATCGGCGCCGACGCGCCGGTCGCCTACGGCGGCGGCATCACGCTCGGCACCGCCATCGGGGTACCGCTGACGGCGGCCGACCCGAGGATCACCGCCGCGATCTTCGGCGGCGGGTTCGTCGTGTACGACGCCCTGCTCGAAGCGGCCCGGCGGGTCACCGTCCCGGTCCTGTTCATGCTCCAGTGGGACGACGAGCACGTCGACCGGCAGGCCGCGCTCGGGCTGTTCGACGCCTTCGGCTCGAAGGAGAAGACGATGCACGCCAACCTGGGCGGGCACGGCGGGGTCCCGGCGTTCGAGGACCCGGCCCCGTTCCTCACCCGGCACCTCGGCACGGCGGTCGCGACAGCGGCGTGACCCGGCCCCGGGGGGGGGGGGGGGCCCGGGCGGCCGCGGCGCCCTGGCCGCTCGGCGGCGCCGCCGGGGGGGGGGGGGGGGGGGCGGCCGCCCGGGCCCGG
>NZ_JBEYYT010000085.1:25106-28194 GCF_040645715.1 Spirillospora sp. NPDC046719
CCCCGTCCCACCCCCGCCCCCGCGGCCCGGGGGTCGCGCCCGGGGCGTCACCCGGCCCGGGCGCCCGCCTCACCTGGGCGGCCGACCGCCGGTACGCGGCCGCCGTCCGCCGCGTCACGGGGAACTGACCGCGCGGCTACCGGGTGACCATCCGGAGCAGGGCACGGCCCAGCTCCCGGACGGAGTCCTCGGCCTCGTGCAGAGCGTCCTGCAGGTCGGTGGACTCGTCCTTCTCATCCTCATCCGAGCCCGGTCCCTCGTCGCCGGACTGGTCCTCGCCGGACCGACCGTCCTCGCGGGACCGATCCTCGTCGCGGGACCGATCGTCGGGCTTCCCGTCACCGGAGTCGGACGGCGCGGCCTTCTCCGCGTCCTCGGCTCCTTCGGCTTCGGCCGTGTCCTTCGTTTCCTCGGCGGCCTTGCCGGCTCCTCCGGCGGCCTGGCCTGCGCCTTCGCCCGCGCTCTCCGCGGCCGCACCGGCCCCTTCACCGACGCTGCCCGCGGCGTCGCCGGCTCCTTCGCCGACCTTGCCGACGGCACCACCGGCGCCCTCGCCGACGCCCTTCGCCGCACTACCGGCGCCCTCGCCGACGCCCTTCGCCGCGCCGCCGGCGCCCTCGCCGACCTTGTCGACGGCACCGCCCGTGCCCTCGCCGACGTCCTTCACCGCGCCGCCGGTCCCTTCGCCGACCTTGTCGACCGCACCACCGGCGCCCTTCCCGACGTCCTTGACCGCACCACCGGTCCCCTCACCGACGTCCTTCACCGCGCCACCGGCGCCTTCACCGACATCCTTCACCGCGCCGCCGGCGCCTTCACCGACATCCTTGACCGCGCCGCCGGCGCCCTCGCCGACGTCCTCGACCGCGCGGCCGGTGCCCTTCCCGACGTCCTCGACGGCGCCCCGGGCGCCCCGGCCGACCTGGCCCACCGCCTCGCCGGTGCCGGACCCGACGTCGCGCGCGATGGCCTCCACGCCGCGGCCCAGGTGCTGGAGGATCTCCGGGTTCCGGTCGAGGGTCGTCAGGACCCGGTCGACGATCTCGGCCACGTTGTCGAGCCGGACCTGGAGCAGTGCCTGCGCCGCCACGCCCTTGATCTCCAGCTTGACCCTGCCGAGGCCCACGTCCGCGCCCACGTTCAGCTTGAGCAGGTCGAGCACCTCGGCGACCAGCGAGACGTGCGCCTCCAGGTCGTTGACCTCCAGGGAGATCTCGTCCACCTTCAGCTCCGGGACGTTGAGGTGGACGTCCGGCCCCTCGGCGGACGGGCGCTCCTCCTCCGGCGGGACGATCCGCCCGGTCTTCTCCTGGACCTCGCCGGACTCGCTCCGGTCGGGCTCCCGGTTCGTGACGTCCGCGTTGTCGGCCATCGCTCCTCCAAGCCGGGGATCGGGGGCGGGGCGGGTCAGTCGTCGCCCGCCTGCTTCTCTTCCTTCAGCGCGTCCTCATGGGTCTTGACGACCTCGCCGTCGCGGATCTCGCCCCGCCAGCCCTCGACGTCGTCCCGCTGGAGCATCGTCCGCGTCATCATGTGCCGCTCGATGTGCTTGAAGTCCAGGCGGAGCCGGCGGCCCTGGGCGCGCCACAGGTTCGCGGTCTTCTCCAGGAACCCGTCGGGGTGGTACTCGGCGACCAGCAGGATCCGGGTGAGGTCGGGCGACAGCTCGTGGAACGTGACCGCGCCGTCGACGTAGCCCTTCGGTCCCTCGGACTTCCAGAGGATCCGCTCGTCGGGCACCTGCTCGACGATGGTGGACTCCCAGTCGCGGTGGGACAGGAAGATCTTGGCGCGCCAGTTGATCTTCTCGTCGGACTCCTGCTCGACCTTCTCGACCTTGCTGGTCATGCTGGGGAACTCGGCGAACTGCGTCCACTGGTCGTAGGCGACCCGCCGCGGCAGCCCCACGTCGAACTTCTCGACGATGTTGATGACCTTGGCCTCGTCCTCGCCGCCGCCCTTGCCGTCGCCGCCTCCGACGGCGTTCTTGGCGGTCTCCTTGGCGCCGGTCATGCCCGCCTTGAGCCCGGCCTTGAGCGGGGACTTCCCTTCCTGCAGGCTCTCGACGCCGCTGGCCGCCATCTTCGCGCCGGCACCCCCGCCGGAGTCGGCGAGCCGCTCGGCCATGTCCTTCACCGGACCGGTCGCGCTCTTCAGCGCCTTCACCATCAGCGCCTGGAGGAGTTCCTGCCCTGCCTCCTTGAGCTTGTCGATGGGAAGTCCGTCCGTCGCGCCGTTGCCGGACTCGCGCTTCTCGGTGGTGTCAGTGCCGGAAGAACTGGTTCGAGCCATCGTCACCACTCCGTCCTCGTCGTGATGCCGGTCATTGTCAGAGATGCCGGATTCACCGGCGATGGGGGATGCGCATAGCTATGTTCGCCACGTCGCCTCTACCCCTTTTATGCAACATAGCCCGTAGTGCGCGAGTCAACGTCCAGAGATGCACTGACCTGCGGAAACAACGATCTACACGCGCCCCGGCGTGGCACCGTTCCCGCGTCGCCACAGGGGGCGCCGGCCATTCGCCGCACGGAGTCGGCCGTTCGCCGCAGCGAGCCGTCCGACGGCGTGTCGGCGCTTATTGAAACGGTTAAAAAGCGGGAGGTGAAATCGCCCCGAGCCCGCGGCCGCCCCAGCGGTCGCGGCGGCGATTCGACATCACATAGGAGAACCTCCTTGAAAATGCATTACAAAGCGGCGATAGCCGTCATGGCGGGCGTCATGGGCACCGGCGTCGCCACCGCGCCAGCCGCCCAGGCGGACGCGGGCCGGACGGGTCCGGACCGGGTCTCGGCCACGGCCCACGTCGCCAACGCCTACCCCAAGGGCCGGGTCATCTCCCGCCACCGGCTCGCGATCCGGAGCCGTCCCACCACCCGCTCCCGGCGCCTGGGCTCGCTGCGCCCGGGGCAGATCGTCGACATCAAGTGCTGGGCGCTCGGCCAGTCCGTCAGGGGCGACCGCACCTGGTACCGGCTCGGCATCAGCACCCCGGAATGGGTCGCCGGGCGCTACATCAGGATCATCAAGGGCCGGGTGCACCACTGCTAGGCCCTCTCCGCCGCGTGCGGCGGGCCGGGCGGCCGGC
>NZ_JBEYYT010000086.1:0-28032 GCF_040645715.1 Spirillospora sp. NPDC046719
GGAGCGCCCGGCGGCTCGCCCGGGAGCGGCTCCGGTCAGATCGTGTACGGCAGCCGCTTGATCCCGTTGATGAAGTTGGACTCCAGCCGGTCGGGCTCGCCGACCCTGATCGCGGGGACCTTGGCGAGCAACTCGCGGAACATCACGGTGATCTCCCGCCGCGCCAGGTGGGCGCCCAGGCAGAAGTGCGGGCCGGGCCCGCCGAACCCGACGTGCGGGTTGGGGTCGCGCAGGATGTCGAACCTCTCCGGGTCGGTGAAGACCGACTCGTCCCGGTTCGCCGACCAGTAGTAGAGGACGAGCTTGTCGCCCTCCTTGATCTCGTGGTCGTTCAGCGTGGTGTCGCGGGTCGCGGTGCGGCGCATCCAGATGACCGGCGACACGTACCGGACGATCTCCTCGACGGCGCCCGCGATCCGGCCCTCGAAGTCCTCGGTGAGCAGGGCGCGCTGGTCGGGGTTGCGGGTGAGCAGGTCCAGCCCGTGCGCGATCGCGTTGCGGGTCGTCTCGTTCCCGGCGACGACGAGCAGGATGAAGAACGAGCCCAGCTCCTGGTCGGTCAGCGACTCGCCGTCGATGTTGGCGTTGACCAGCGCGGACGTGAGGTCGTCGGTGGGGTCCTCGCGGCGCTGCCGGCCGAGCTCCTCGACCAGGCCGCGCAGCGTCTCGCCCGCGTTCAGCAGCGCGAGCGCGAGCTGCTCGGGGTCGCCGGCGGGGACGAACTCGGCGTCGTTCCCGGCGAGGATGACGTTGGTCGCGTCGAGGACGGTCCGGTACTCGTCCTCCGCGATGCCCATCATGTCGCAGATGATCTTCAGGGGCAGCCGGGCGGCCACGTCCGCGACGAAGTCGCCGCTGCCGCCGCCCGCGGCCACGTTCCCGACGATCTCGGCGGCGACCGCCTCGACGCGGTCCTCGAACCGCTGGATCATCCGCGGCGAGAACGCCCGGGACACGATCCGGCGGATCTTGGCGTGCCGGGGGTCGTCCATGCTGATCATCGAGCCGAAGTACTCGTGCATGTCGCCCGGCATGTCCGGGATGCTGATCGCGCCGCGGCCCGAGCAGAAGTCCTGCGGGCGGCGGGACGCCTCGACGACGTCGGCGTGCCGGGTGAGGGCGTAGTACCCCGGCCCCTGCGGCGCGATGATGATGTCGGGCTCCTCGAACCTGACGAGTTCGGGATGCCACCGCAGCGCCTTGAACGCCTCGTGCCGCTGGTCGTGCGGGCGGCGCCAGAACTCCCAGTCCGTCAGGTTGATGTCCTCGACCTTGAGCACGTGCTATCACCTCGTCCGAACGTGATTCGGTTTACATGCACTGTCTCAAAGTAAAGTGCGCGACCGACACCGGACGGCGCGGTGACCCGCGTCACACCGCAATCCGAGCCTAGACCGTCCCGGACGGCTCCGGGGCGGTTCCGCACGTTCGCCGTGGATCGTTCCGCCTCCGGGCGCCCCCTCCCCGCCCCCGGCACGGGAAGGGGGCGCCCGGACGGGTCACAGGCGTGCCCACGCCTCCGTCAGCACCGAGCGCAGGATCTGCTCGATCTCGTCGAAGTGCGTCTGGTCGCAGGTCAGCGGCGGCGCCAGCTGGACGACCGGGTCGCCGCGGTCGTCCGCGCGGCAGTACAGGCCCGCCTCGTACAGCGCCTTGTCGAGGAAGCCGCGCAGCAGCCGCTCCGACTCCTCCTCGTCGAAGGTCTCCCGCGTGTCCCGGTCCTTCACCAGCTCGATGCCGTAGAAGTAGCCGTCGCCGCGGACGTCACCGACGATCGGCAGGTCCCGCAGCCGCTCCAGCGTCGCCCGGAACGCGTCGCGGTTGCGCATGACGTGGCCGAGCAGGTCCTCGCGCTCGAACAGGTCGAGGTTCGCCAGCGCCACCGCCGCCGACACCGGGTGCCCGCCGAAGGTGTAGCCGTGCGCGAACATCGTCGTGCCGTGCCGGAACGGCTCGAACAGCCGGTCGGCGACGAGCATCCCGCCGAGCGGCGCGTACCCGGACGTCACGCCCTTGGCGAAGGTGATGATGTCGGGCGTGTAGCCGAACCGCTGCGCGCCGAACATCGTGCCGAGCCGGCCGAACGCGCAGATCACCTCGTCGGACACCAGCAGCACGTCGTGCCGGTCGCAGATCTCGCGGACGCGCTCGAAGTAGCCGGGCGGCGGCGGGAAGCAGCCGCCCGCGTTCTGCACCGGCTCCAGGAACACCGCCGCGACCGTCTCGGCGCCCTCGAACTCGATGGCCTCCTCGATCCGGTCCGCGGCCCAGCGGCCGAACGCCTCCGGGTCGCCGCCGTGCTCGGGCGCCCGGTAGATGTTGGTGTTCGGCACCCGGAACGCGCTCGGCACCAGCGGCTCGAACGGCGCCTTCAGGCCGGGGAGCCCGGTCAGCGACAGCGCGCCGTGCGGGGTGCCGTGGTAGGCGACCGCGCGGCTGATCACCTTGTGCTTGGCGGGCTTGCCGGTCAGCTTGAAGTACTGCTTGGCGAGCTTCCAGGCGCTCTCCACGGCGTCGCCGCCGCCGGTCGTGAAGAACACACGGTCCAGGCCGTCCGGCGCGAGCCCGGCCAGCCGCTCGGCCAGCTCGGCGGCCTTGGGGTGCGCGTACGACCAGATCGGGAAGTAGGCCAGCTCGGCGGCCTGCTTGGCGGCGGCCTGCGCGAGCTCCTCGCGCCCGTGCCCCGCCTGGACGGTGAACAGGCCGGACAGCCCGTCGAGGTAGCGCCGGCCCGTCGCGTCGTAGACGTACGGGCCCTCCCCCCGGACGATCATGGGGATCTCGCCGCCGTCCTGGGACGCCGAGTGCCGGGCGAAGTGCATCCACAGGTGGTCGCGGGCCGCCCTCTGCATCGGTTCGTTCTGCTGGCTGGTCACGTCCGGCTCCGTCATCACGCTTCCCTTGCTACGACCCGAGGACGCACGCAGATGCGAGCGATCCAGTTGTCATGATGCTAAGCGACGACGAAATTCGATGTAAACACGTATTCAGACCAATGTATCCGTAGCGATGTGCTCACCTGGCCGCGCCCCCCGGCCGCACCGCCGAACGGCGGCCGGAGTAGCGTCGCCCCGGGATCAAGGAGGCGAACACCGCATGGGCGACATCACGACCGGTTCGGTCAAGGCGAACAGCCTGGAATTCGGCTACCTCGCGGCGGGGCCCGAGAGCGGCCCGCTCGCGCTGTGCCTGCACGGCTTCCCGGACTCGGCGCACACCTGGCGGCACCTGCTCCCCGAGCTCGCCGCCGCCGGCTACCGCGCGGTCGCGCCCTTCATGCGCGGGTACGCGCCCACGTCCGTCCCCGAGGACGGCGCCTACCAGGGCGGCGCCCTCGCCGCCGACGCCAACGCGCTGCACGAGGCGTTCGGCGGCGGCTCCGACGCCGTCGTCATCGGGCACGACTGGGGCGCCTTCGCCACCTACGGCGCCGCCGCCGCGGCCCCCGACCGCTGGCGCAAGGCCGTCGCCATGTCCGTCCCGCCCATCGCGGTCATGGCGACGGCCTTCTTCGACTACGAGCAGCTCAAGCGCTCGTTCTACATCTTCGTGTTCCAGACGCCCCTGGCGGAGGCCGCCGTGAACCGCGCCTTCATCGAGGGCCTATGGCGCGACTGGTCCCCCAAGGACACCGGCTACGCCGCCGAGGACGTCGACCACGTCATGGAGTGCCTCGCCACGCCGGACAACCTGTCGGCCGCGCTCGGCTACTACCGCGCCATGCTCGACACGTCGCGCCACATCGAACGCTATGCGGCCGAGCAGAAGGCGGCCACCTCGATCGGCGTACGGCCCGTCCTGTACCTGCACGGCGCCGAAGACGGCTGCCTGGGCGCCGACATCGTCGCCCCCGGGGACGATCTCAGCGGCGTCCTGGCGGGGCTCCCCGCCGGGTCGCGCGCGGAACTCGTCCCCGGCGGCGGCCACTTCCTCCAACTGGACCGCCCCGACGACGTCAACCGCCGCATCCTCGACTGGCTGTCCGCCTGACCATCGGCACCGGCCAGAGAGCCATGCGAACGGCTCCTCGGCCGGCGCCCGGCCGGCGGTTCAGCGGCCGACCAGGTCGCGGAGGGCCTTGGCGATCTCGGCGGGCGCCTGCTCGGCCATGAAGTGGCCGTGGTCCACCGTCCCGTGCACCAGGTCGGGCGCCCACCGCGACCACAGCGCCCGCGCGTCGTAGCCGAGCGCGGCGCCCCAGTCCTGCTGCAGGACGGTGACCGGCATCCGCAGCCGGTTGCCGGCGTCGCGGTCGGCCTGGTCGTGGGTCACGTCGATGCCGGCGGACGCGCGGTAGTCCGCGACGATCGACGGGACGGCGGCGCGGCAGGCGTCCAGGTAGGCGGCGCGGACGTCGGCGGGGATCGCCTCCGGGTCCGTGCCCCAGGCGTCGAGGAAGTGGCCGAAGAACGCGTCGGCGGTCGCGGCGATCATCTGCTCGGGCAGGCCGGGCGGCTGCGCCATCAGGTAGAGGTGGAAGCCGACGGCGGCGCTCACCCCGTGCATCGCGTCCCACATCTCCAGGGTGGGCAGCACGTCCAGGCAGGCCAGGTGCGTGATCGTGTCCGGGTGGTCCAGGCCGGCGCGGAAGGCGACCAGGGCGCCGCGGTCGTGCCCGGCCAGCGCGAAGCGCTCGTGCCCGAGCGCGCGGGCGAGGGCGACGACGTCGGCCGCCATGGTGCGCTTGGAGTAGGTGTCCGGGCCGTCCTCCTCCGGCTTGTCGCTCGCCCCGTATCCGCGCAGGTCCGGGCAGATCACGGTGTGGTCCGCGGCGAGGTCGGCGGCGACGTGCCGCCACATCAGGTGCGTCTGCGGGAACCCGTGCAGCAGCACGATCGGGCTGCCCGAGCCGCCGACCGCCGCGTTCAGGGACACGCCGTCGGCGACGGGCACGCGCCGGTAGTCGAAACCGCTGATGGTCGTGGTCATGAGGTCGTCCTCATCTCTCTCGAAATCTCTCTCGAACCGTTGTCCACAGGTTGCCGGGCGCGAATGAGCATCCGGTCAGCGCGCTAGCGTGAGCTTCGAGGGAGTTCCTGGGGAGGGGCGGGCCGGTGGGGGTCGTGTTCGGGGTGCTGGGGCCGGTGACGGCCTGGGACGCCGCGGGCGACCCGATCGCGCTGAAGGGGCCGCGGCACCGGGCGGTCCTGGCGCGGCTGATCGTCGCCCGGCGGCGCGTCGTCCCGGTCGGGCTGCTCGTCGACGATCTGTGGGACGTCCCGCCGCAGGGCGCGGTCGGCGCCGTCCGGACGTTCGTGGCCGCGCTGCGCCGGGCGCTGGAGCCCGGCCGTCCGCCCCGCACGCCGTCCCGGCTGCTGGTCACCGAGGGCCCCGGGTACGCGCTGCGCGCCGGGCCCGGCCAGGTGGACGCCTGGTGGTTCGAGCAGGCCGTGTCCGACGCCGCCGGCCTGCCGCCCGACCGCGCGCAGCACCTGCTGGACGAGGCGCTCGGCCGGTGGCGGGGCCCCGCCTACGCCGACTTCGCCGAGGAGCCCTGGGCCCGCGCGGAGCGTTCCCGGCTGGCCGAGCTGCGGCTGCACGCGGTGGAGCGGCGGGCGCAGGCGCGGCTGGACGCCGGGCTGGCCGCCGAGACGGTCCCGGACCTCGACGCGCACGTCAGCGAGCATCCGTGGCGCGAATCGGGCTGGCGGCTGCTGGCGCTCGCCCTGTACCGGACGGGCCGGCAGGCCGACGCGCTGGCGGTGCTGCGCCGGGCCCGCGACATCCTGGCCGGGCAGCTCGGCCTCGACCCCGGCCCGGAGCTGCGGCGGATGGAGGCGGACGTGCTCGCCCAGGCCCCGGAGCTGGACCGTCCCGCCGAGCCGGAGTCGGCGGCGGCGCGGCTGTGGACGCGCGCGGCGGCCGACTACGACCGGACGGTCGCGGCCGGGGCCCGCGCGCGGCTGGAGTCGACGGTCGGCCTGCTGCGCGACCTGGCGCTGAGCGGGGGCGGCGGGCTGGAGGCCACCCGCGAGCACCGGCCGGCGGCCGTCGCCGCGGCGGAGGAGTTCGGCGACCCGGAGCTGACCGCCCGGGTGATCGGCGCCTACGACGTCCCGGCGATCTGGACGCGCAGCGACGACCCGGAGGGCGCGCGGCGGATCGTCGAGGCGGCCGAACGCGTCCTGCCCCGTCTCCCGGCGGGTCCGGCGCACGACGCGACGCGGGCGCGGCTGCTCGCCACGATCGCGCTGGAGATGCGCGGCACCCGGTCGCCGCGGGGCCCGGAGGCCGCCGCCGAGGCCGAGGCGATGGCCCGCGACCTGGACGATCCGGCGGTGCTGGCGTTCGCGCTGAACGGCGCGTTCATGCAGTCGTGCACGCGGGCCGGGCTCGCCGCCCGCCGCGACGCCATCGGCGCCGAGCTGGTCGGGCTGTCGGCCCGGCACGGGATGGCGACCTTCGAGGTCCTCGGCCACCTCGTCCGGCTCCAGGCGCGCTCCGCGCTCGGCGACTTCGCGGGGGCCGACGGCCACGCGGCCGCCGCCGACAAGCTGGCCGAGCGCCACGAGCGCCCGCTCGTCGGCGTGTTCACGCGGTGGTACGAGGCCCTGCGCCTGGCCGCGTCCGGACGGGCTCCGGTCACGGAGATGGAGGCGGCCTACCGGGCGGCGGCGGAGACCCTCGACGGAGCCGGAATGCCCGGCCTGTCCGACGGGCTGCTCCCGTTCGCGCTGCTCAGCGCCCGCCTGCTCGATCCCCGCCCGCTCGATCCCCGCGACCCGGCCCACGGCGACCCGTTCGAGGTCGACCTGGCCGACGACTGGGGCCCGTACCGTCCATGGGCCGAGCCGCTCGCCCTGCTGGACGCCGGGCGGGACGACGAGGCCGGAGCGGCACTGCACGCCCTGCCGGAGCCGCCCGCCGACCTGATGTACGAGGCGACGTGCTGCCTGGAGGCCGCGGCCGCCCTGCGGCTCGGCGACCCGCCCGCCCTGCGGCGCGGCCACGACCGCCTCCGGCCCGCCGCCGGGGAGCTCGCGGGCGCCGGCAGCGGGCTGATCACCCTCGGCCCCGTCGACACCTGGCTCGCCCGGCTGGAAGCCGCCATCGGCACCTGAAGCCGGCGGCTACGGCCGGAGACGGCATCGGCGGCCGAAGACGGCGACGGACCGGCCGGATGACCCGGCCGGTCCGCCACCGCCGATTCGCGGGAGCCCTAAACGCCGTCACACGCCCCAGTCGGGACGCAGCGGCATGTGGCTGTTGCCGTCCTCGTCGAGCTTCACACCGAGGGTCTGGTGCAGCTGGATCCAGTTCTGGTTGAAGCCGAGCACGCAGCCCGCCATGTAGACGCGCCACACGCGGGCGGTGCCCTCGCCGACCTCGGCGACGGCCTCGTCCCAGTGCTCGTCCAGGTTCCGGCACCAGCCCGTGAGCGTCCGCGCGTAGTGCTCGCGCAGGTTCTCCTGGTGCCGGATCTCGAAGCCCGCGTCGTTCATCTGCTGCTGGACGTAGCCCGGGCCCTCCAGCTCGCCGTCCGGGAACACGTACCGGTTGATGAACCCGTTCTCCTTGCGCGGGGGCGCCAGGTTGTCCGGGCGGGTGATGGTGTGGTTCAGCATCCGCCCGCCGCGCTTCAGCTTCCCGTACAGGAACGAGAAGTACGACGGCAGGTTCTTCTTGCCGATGTGCTCGGTCAGCCCGATGGAGCTGATCGCGTCGAAGCCCGTCTCCGTCACGTCCCGGTAGTCCATGTGCCGGACCTCCGCCAGGTCCGACAGGCCCCGGTCCGCGATGGCCTTTTGCGCCCACTCGGCCTGCTGCTTCGACAGCGTCACGCCGAGCGCCTTCACGCCGTACTCCTTGGCGGCGTGCATCACCATGCCGCCCCAGCCGCAGCCCACGTCCAGCAGCCGCATCCCCGGCTTCAGGCCGATCTTCTTGGCCACCAGGTCGTGCTTGTGGAACTGCGCCTCCTCGAGCGTCGAGTGCTCCTCGGGGAAGCAGGCGCAGGTGTAGGCCATGGACGGCCCGAGCACCCACTCGTAGAACGTGTTGGACACGTCGTAGTGGTGCGAGATCGCCTTCGCGTCGCGCCGCTTGGAGTGCCGCAGCCACGAGGGGATGCGGCTGAAGGGCGCCTCCTGCGGCGGCGGGTCCAGCCGCCGTGACATCGCCGCGCGCAGCAGCGGGTCCCCCAGCACCCCGCCCACGATCCGCAGCTTGTCGCGCGGTGTCACGTCGCTGAGCACCTGCTGCATCGTCGTCAGCGCCTCGATCATGTCGCCGCTGACGTCGATCATGCCGGTGACGTACGCGCGGGCCAGCCCCAGCGCCCCCGGCGAGTGCACCAGATAGGACACCGCGTAGGGCGAGCGCACGTCGAACCGGATGGGCGCGCCGGGCACGCCCGACCGCGAACCGTCGTACGCCGTGAACTCCACTGGCGCCTCAGCCCCGGCGAGCTGCTCGAAGACCCTGGCCAGCGTCATCTTGATCCTCCTGTCTCTTCGCCCCGGACGGGACGACGGTGGTCGACCGCCGGCCCTTCCGGGGCCCACCCCCGAAACCGCGGACGCCGGTCAGCGTCCGCGCACGCACTTGTCGTAGAGGTCCAGCAGCCGCTCGCCGGGGTCGTACTCCCCCTTGAGCCGCCGGTAGGTCTCCCCGTCGTAGTACCGCCAGAACTCGTCCCTGCTGTAAAAAGCGGTCGAGTACAGGGACTTGTGGCCGTCAAGCTTGGCGACCGCGCGCTCGATCAGCCGGTTGTGGTACTCGGGGATCTGGCCCGGAGGCAACCGGACCGTCCCCCAGAAGCCGACGTTCACGTACGGGCGGCCGACCTCCAGCGGGTACAGCGGCCACTGCTCCTTCGCGCGCAGCGGGCACAGCCAGATCGGGCTCATCCCGATCTTGTCGTGGAAGAACTCCAGGAACTCCGGCAGCCGCTCGACGGGCACCTCGATGTCCTGGATGACGTCCTCGCGCGGGCGCAGCCCACGCCACCGCTCCACGCGCGCGAGGAGCTGGTAGCGCCGGTCGTAGGCGACCATCTTGCGGTACACGTCGGACCGCTTGTACTTGTCGGGCCACAGCCGCCGGACGGTCGGGTTCTGCACGCCGAACGCGCCCGAGCACCAGAACCAGTCGGTGTCCCAGCGCCAGATGTAGTCGCGCACCGTCAGGAAGTCGACCGAGCGCTCCTGGATCGACCGGTAGTAGATCCCCTGGCCGGTGTAGTCGGAGGTGTAGGGCGCGTCGTCGGCGAAGAAGCCGAGCGTGATGTACTGCTCGTCCGGGCCGAAGACCGTGCCGTCGACGAAGTCGACGGTCTCGCCCTCGTACACCCCGGACTCGGTGATCTCGCCCATCGCCTTCGCGAGCTCCGCCGCGTCCCCGAACCGCAGGTGCCGCAGCCGGACGTACGGCCGCACCGGCCGCAGCTCGATCTTCAGCCGCAGCGAGTAGCCGAGCGTCCCGTAGGAGTTCGGGAAGCCGTAGAACAGGTCGGCGTGCTCGTTGTCGCGCGTCGCGGTGATGATCCGGCCGTCGCCGGTCAGCACCTCCATCTCGAGGACGCCCTCGTGCGGGAGGCCGTCCCGGAACGACGTCGACTCGATGCCGAGCCCCGTCACCGCCCCGCCCAGCGTGATCGTCTTCAGCTGCGGGACGACCGTCGGCATCAGCCCGTGCGGAAGGGTCGCGTCGACCAGGTCCTCGTAGGTGGTCATCCCCTGGACCTGCGCGGTCCGCTCGTCCGCGTCGACGCTGAGCACCCGGTCGAAGCCGGACACGTCCAGCCCCGGGGCCGCCGAGGGGTCGCGCCACCGGAACAGGTTCGAGGTCTTCTTCGCCAGCCGCACCGGCGTGCCGGCCGGGATCGCCTCGTACGATCGCCTGAGCGCCTCCACCGCCCGCTGGTGATCGCCCTTGAGCGCAAGCTCCGTCATCTACCCCTCCCTTGCATAGTTAATCCATGATCCCATGTACCGTCCACATAACCCGGACGTTAGGGTCATCACAGGTGAGGAGGGGAATAAAGCCACGGCGATGATCATGTGCGGTCCGGTTCCTCGGGGCAGGCCGCCGGCGGGGCGGCCAACGTTGACCTTTCCCCGCCCCTGCGCGCCGACAAACCCGCCCGGGCCGTCCGCGGGCCGCTACTTCACCAGCCGCAGAATCCACGGGTAGCGGAAGCCGTGCCCGGCGAGCGCGAACACCGCCGCGATCGCCGAGAGGATCCACGTCACCGCGTACAGCGCTCCGCCGACGCCGAACGTCACGATCGTGATCAGCAGCAGCGTCACCTGGAGGTTCAGCGCCTCCATCGCCTGCCGCCGGATGTACTCCGAGCGCTTGCCGCTCACCAGCATCAGCACCAGCGGGCCCACGAAGAGCGTCGGCACCGCGACCGCGTGCGCCACCGCGGCCAGCATCCGGTCCTCCCCCGTCGGCTCCGCGAGTTCCAGACCGCTTCCCGCGCGCCCCCGCACCGGCTCCAGATCCCGGGTCACCGCCGCGAGGTCGTCGCGCGTCTTCGCCGTCATCGCCAGATGCGCGCGCATGTCGAACTCGTCGTGGTCGAGCCTGCCCTCGGCGTACGCGTCCTGGAGGCGCCGGACGACCGCGTCCCGTTCGGCGTCGGAGACCCGCAACCGCCCCACCGCGTCACTGCTGTCCATGCCTCCATGCTCGGCGGCGCGCCCGCCGCGGGCCATCAGGGAAGACCCTGACGATCCCCTGAGTCGAGCCGGAGGTACTCCTTCCCTGGGGTGAGCGTGCCGCCGAACAGGTCCGGCACCGTCACGAACGAGTACCCCTGCGCCGCCAGCCTCTCGATGATCGCCGGGATGGCCGCGACGGTCGTCGGATGGATGTCGTGCATCAGCACGATGTAGCCGGGCTTGACCGCCTTCAGCACGCGCTGCTCGACGTACTTCGTGTCCCGGTGCTCCCAGTCGAGCGGGTCGACCGTCCAGAGCACCTGCGCCATCCCCATCCGCGTGGCGATGCCGGTCAGCCGCTTCGACAGCGACCCGTACGGCGGCCGCAGCATGGTCGGCGTGACCCCGGACGCCCGCCGGATCGCCTCCTGGGTCCGGGTCAGCTCCGACATGATCTTCTTCGTGGACGCCCGGCCGAGGTCGGCGTGCGTGTAGCTGTGGTCGGCGACCTGGTGACCGGCCTCGTGCTCGCGCCGCACCAGCTCGGGGAACTTCGCGGCCTGCGCCCCGACGATGAAGAACGTCGCCCGCACATGGTGCGCGGCGAGGATGTCCAGCAGCCGGCCCGTGCTCTCGGCGGGCCCGTCGTCGAAGGTCAGCGCCACGCACTTGGCCCGCGTGCAGTCCACCCGCGCCGGTGCGGCGGGCGGCGCGGGACCGCGCGGCGCGCTCTTGCGGCCGGCGTGCCCGGTCCCCGCGGCCGGCGCGGACGCCGAAGCGAGCCCCACCCGCCGCGGCCCCGGGCCCAGGGTGCTCAGCGCCCCGCACACGGTGGCCGCGAGCACGGCGGCGGCCGCCCGCCGGACCACGATCGGCCCGTCCATCAACACCCCCCCGCTGTTGATCTCCCAGGCCCGGCCAGTCTAGGGTGCTGTGCCCGGCTCGCCGGGGACGCCGCCGCTGTGTCGGGAACCCGGCCGCGCCGCGTGTTCGTTGTCCGCAGACACCCCACAGGTCCCGTTCCCCCTCCGGGGCCGCCCGACGACAGGACAGGCGATGAGGTTCCGGGACCGTTTCGGCATCCGCCGGCACCGCGGCCAGACGGTGGCCAAGCTCGACCGCGAGGCCACGGCCGCCGACATCGAGGCGCTGATCTCCTTCGCCCGCGACCGCCGGGGCGTCGAGTTCTACGTCGAGCCGGAGACCTTCGCCACCGACACCACCGCGGTCGCGGTCGCCCACGACGGCGAGTGGACCCGCCGCCGCGTCGGCTCCCCCAAGGTCATCGGCAAGGTCGCCCGCGACCTCGGCGTCCCCGCCTACGACGTCCAGATCGTCGGCTACCCGCCGCGGATGCGCGCCTGGAACGAGCGCAACCGCGACCGCCGCATCGACCCCGGCACCCCCGGCCAAGCCGTCCGCCCCTGACCCGCCCGCCCAGTCATCCGGCTCGAGAAGCCCAAGTCCCGAGCCATCCGGCCCTGGAACGCCCGACCCCAGCTCTCGGGCCAAGCGGTCCGGCCTAAGACGCCCGGTGCCGAGACGGCCAGAGTCGAGACCGCCGGAGTCGGGGTGTCAGGTGGGGGGCCAGTGGCGGAGGAGGGCGTCGACCGCGTCCAGGGTCCGGTGCCAGGACGCGTCGACATCGCGCGCCGCGCGCGAGTGGTCGAACCCGCCCGCCTCCTCCAGGCTCACGTAGCCGTGGAACACGCTGCCCAGCAGCCGCACGGCGTCCGTCTGGTCGGGCTCCGCAAGGTCGTAGCCGCGCAGGATGGCCCGCATCATCTCCGAGTGCCGGCCCGCGGCGCTGGCGGCCGCCGTCTCGGGGTCGAGCCGGAGCCGCGCCGCGGTGTAGCGCCCCGGATGCTCCTTCGCGTACGCCCGGTAGGCGCCCGCGAACGCCACCAGCGCGTCCTTGCCCGCGCGGCCCGCGAGCGCGTCGGCGGCCCTGTCGGCGAGCTCGGCGAGCGCCAGCACCGCCACCCGGGTCCTGAGGTCCTGCACGTTCTTGACGTGCGAGTACAGGCTCGCGTCCTTGACGCCGAACCTGCGCGCGAGCGCGGACACCGTCACGTTCTCGAAGCCGACCTCGTCCGCCAGCTCCGCCGCCGCCCGCGTCACGCGCTCGGCGCTCAGCCCCGCCCGCGCCATCGGCCCCCCTCACGTGCCTATGCCTTCAAAGTAACTCCCTAATTCTCCTAGGTAACCCGAGCCGGTGCCGCCTCGCAACACCGCCCGCGCTCCACGCGTCGTGAGGTAACGAGGGGTCAGCCGGCCTCTTGGCTCGGTTCGTCGTGGTAGGCGGCCGCCAGTTGGCCGGGCGTCATGCCGATGCGGGCCTGGGAGGGAGGGATGCCGGCGTCGATCAGGCTGCGGAGCAGGACGGCCATGGAGTACGAGGGGTCGGCCTCCAGAGCGCGTTCCAGGGCGACGTTCGCCAGGCCGCCGTCGCCCGCGGTGTAGGCGGCGAACGCCAGGAGCGACGCGGGGGCCGGGACGTAGGGCGGTTCGACGCGGCGGAGGACGTCCCGCCAGAAGGCGATGTCGGCGGCGGGCGCGTCCTCGTCGATGCGGATCCACGCCTCGTCGCGGACGCGCAGGTCAGTGAGGAGGAAGCCGAGCCGGGCGACGTCGTCGTCGGTGGGCCGGGTGCCGCCGCGGGCCCGGGCGAGGACGCGGGGGACGTGGTCGAGTCCCTCCTCGGTGGTCCGCGACCGGAACCGGGGCCCCGGTTCCCGGGCCCAGCGCAGGAAGCGTCTCTCGGCCCGTTCGGTGGCGCGGCGCATGGACTCGCGGGCGAGGCCCTCGACGGGCTGGACGGACCGGACGAGCTCGTCGCGGTCGGCGAGCGCGACGTGCCCGGCGAGGGTGGCCTGCGCGGCGATGAGGCTGGTGGAGATGTCGTAGGGCGTGCCTTCGGCGGGGCAGCAGGCGTCGGTGCAGGTGAGGGACCACCAGCGGCCGTCGCAGACCCGGACGGACTCCAGGACGTCCAGGCCGGCGGCGGTGAGGGCGGCGGCCGTGGAGCTGGCGGAGCCCTCGACCTCGTCCGCCGGCCCGTAGCCGAGCAGCAGCGCCTTGCGGAACCCGTTGCCGGAGAGCAGCCCGGCGACGCGTTCACCGGCCCCTGCGGGAACCGGTAAGTCGAGCCGGACCGCGCAGGTCCCGTGCGGGCCGTCGTAGCCGATGACGACGAGGCTGCGGGACGGGTGGAACCCCAGCAGGTAGGGAACGGCGGAGATGGCGTCCTGAGCGGAGCGGATGACCAGTGCTGTCATGCCCTCGACACTGGCAGCCGCGCCCGGAGGGGCGAAAGCGCCGCCGAGAATGTGGATAACCTCAGGCGTCGAGGATCTGCTGCGGCCGGCTGACGACGGGGGGCTCGGTCGACCAGGGAAAGTTGATCCAGCGGTCGGTGTGCCGCCAGACGTACTCGCACTTGACGGTCGAGTGCGGCTTCTCGTAGACGACGGCGCAGCGGACGTCGGCGACGTGGTCGGCGCAGAAGTCCCGGACGAGCTTGAGCGTCGCGCCGGTGTCGGCGACGTCGTCGGCGACCAGCACCTTGGCGCCGGACAGGTCGACGGCGTTCGGCACGGGCGGGAGCATCACCGGCAGGTCGAGGCGCTGGTCGACGCCGGTGTAGAACTCGACGTTCATGACGTGCAGGTTCTTGACGTCCAGCGCGTAGCCGAGGGAGCCGGCGACGAACAGCCCGCCGCGGGCGATGGACAGGATCAGGTCGGGCCGGTAACCGCTGGCGGCGATCTCCTGGGCCAGCTCACGTCCGGCGGTGCCGAACAACTCCCAGGTCAGGACTTCTCTTTCAGCAGACACGGCCCCTATCTTGGCCGACCCGCCGCAAAGGGCGTTAACCGGACCGGCCACAGGTCGATGATGATCCGGCACAGCCCCGCGCAGGCCCGGCGCACGCCCGGCGCAGGCCCGGCACCGCCCCGCAGATGTCCGGTACAGACCGGCACAGACCCGGCACGGCCCCGGGCCGGCCGGTGCGGGCCGGCCATGGGGATGACCGGCCGGTCGCGCGGTGCTCGTCTCCGCGTCCGGACGCGGGTGTCCGCCGCGGGCTGTAGCGTTGGGCGACGTGCCCGCCCCTGATCTGCTGACCGACAGCGACACCCAGATTCCGGACATGCCGACCCTGCTGTCCGCCGCCGTCGAGGCCATCGGGGGCGCCGAGCGCCCCGGTCAGGTGGAGATGGCCGGCGCGGTGGAGAAGGCCATCGCGTCGGGCGAGCACGTCGCGGCGCAGGCGGGCACCGGGACGGGCAAGTCGCTGGCCTACCTCGTCCCGGCGATCCGGTACGCGGTCGAGAAGCAGACCACCGTGGTGGTGTCGACCGCCACGATCGCGCTGCAGCGCCAGCTCGTCGACCGCGACCTGCCGCGGCTGGCCGAGGCGCTGAACCCGCTGCTCGGCCGGGAGCTGAAGTTCGCGATCCTCAAGGGCCGGCGCAACTACCTGTGCCTGCACCGGGTGCAGACGGGCGCGCCGGACGAGGACGAGGGCGGCGGCGTGGGGCTGTTCGACCCGCAGCAGCTGTCCACGCTGGGACGCCAGGTCAAGCGGCTGAACGAGTGGGCCGAGGAGACCACGACCGGCGACCGGGACGAGCTGGTCCCCGGGGTGAGCGAGCAGGCGTGGCGGCAGGTGGCGGTCACCGCGAAGGAGTGCCTGGGCGCGCAGCGCTGCCCGCAGGGGACGGAGTGCTTCGCCGAGCTGGCCCGCGCCGAGGCGGGCGAGGCGCACATCGTGGTCACCAACCACGCGCTGCTGGCGATCGACGCGCTGGAGGAGTTCCAGGTCCTGCCGGAGCACGACGTGGTGATCGTCGACGAGGCGCACGAGCTGGTCGACCGGGTGACGTCCGTCGCGACGGGCGACCTGAGCGCGGCCGGCGTGGAGATGGCGGCGCGGCGCTGCGGGCGGCTGGTCGAGGAGGGCGTCGCCGACCGGCTCAAGGAGTCCGCGGAGGGGCTCGCCGTCCTGCTGGAGGATCTGCCCGCGGGGCGCATGGACGTGCTGCCCTCCGCGTTGGGCACGACGCTCGCGGCCACGCGGGACGCCCTGCACGCCTGCGTCACGGCGATCGGGCCGGAGAAGAAGGACGCCGACCCCGGTGACATGGCCGCCCGCAAGGCGGCGCGGTCGTCCCTGGAGGAGCTGCACGACACCGCGGTGAGGATGCTGGAGTCGTTCCAGCCCGAGATGTCGCAGCGGTTCGACGTGGTGTGGCTGGAGAAGCCGTTCGTCCAGGACGGGCGCCCGAAGCGTCCGCCGGCGCTGCACGTCGCGCCGATCGGGGTCGGGGGCCTGCTCCGGACGACGCTGTTCGAGCAGCGCACGGCCGTACTGACGTCGGCGACGCTCACGCTGGGCGGGTCGTTCGAGCCGCTGGCGCGGCAGTGGGGGCTGCCGCCGCTCGGCGAGAACGCGCCGAAGGACGCGAAGACGGCCGCCGAGGGCCTCGCGCGGACCGCCACCGACGGCAAGGACGCGGACAAGGACGGCAAGGAGATCGTCTGGTCGGGCCTGGACGTCGGCTCGCCGTTCGACCATCCGAAGTCCGGCATCCTGTACGTGGCGCGGCACCTGCCGCAGCCCGGTCGGGACGGCCTCGCCGACGCGTACCTGACGGAGATCACCGAGCTGATCGAGGCGGCGGGCGGCCGGACGCTCGGCCTGTTCTCCTCGATGCGGGCCGCCCGGCAGGCCGCCGACGAGCTGAAGGACCACCTGTCGCACCCGTTGCTGTGCCAGGGCGAGGACTCCACGTCCCTGCTGGTCAAGCAGTTCGCGGAGGACGAGCGGACGTGCCTGTTCGGGACGCTGTCGCTGTGGCAGGGCGTGGACGTCCCCGGCCCGTCCCTCCAGCTCGTCATCATGGACCGCATCCCGTTCCCGCGCCCGGACGACCCGGTGTCGTCGGCGCGCGCGCGGGCGGTGGCGGCGCGCGGCGGCAACGGCTTCATGGCGGTCTCCGCGACGCACGCGGCGCTGCTGCTGGCGCAGGGCGCGGGACGCCTGCTGCGGTCGATGGACGACCGCGGTGTGGTCGCCGTGCTCGACCCCCGGCTGGCGACGGCGCGCTACGGCGGTTTCCTGAAGAACTCGCTGCCGCCGTTCTGGGCGACGACCGACCCGGACGTGGTGCGCGGCGCGCTGCGGCGCCTGGACGCCGCCGCGTCCGGGTCGTGACGGCCCGTCAGCGGCGGTAGGCGCCGAGGAACTCGCCGATGCGGCCGACGGCCTCTTCGAGGTCGTCGGCGTACTGCAGCGTGACGACGCGGAAGTGGTCGGTGGACGGCCAGTTGAACCCGGTGCCCTGCACGACGAGGATCTTCTGCTGTTCGAGCAGGTCGAGGGCGAAGCGCATGTCGTCCTCGATCGGGTACATCTCCGGGTCGAGCCGCGGGAACACGTAGAGCGCGCCCTTGGGCCGGACGCAGCTCACGCCGGGCAGGTCGTTGAGCAGCTTCCAGGCGCGGTCGCGCTGCTCGCCGAGCCGGCCGGCGGGCAGGACGAGGTCGTCGATGCTCTGGTAGCCGCCGAGCGCGGCCTGGATCGCGTGCTGGCCGGGGACGTTGGGGCACAGCCGCATGTTGGCGAGGATGTCCAGGCCCTCGATGTAGGACTCGGCGTGCTCCTTCGGCCCGGACAGCACCACCCACCCGGACCGGAACCCGGCGACCCGGTAGTTCTTCGACAGCCCGCCGAAGGTCAGGCACAGCAGGTCGGGCGCGAGCGAGGCGACCGGGACGTGCACGGCGTCGTCGTAGAGGATCCGGTCGTAGATCTCGTCCGCGAAGACGATCAGGTTGCGGCGGCGGGCGAGCTCGACGATCTGGGTCAGCACCTCGCGCGGGTAGACGGCCCCGGTCGGGTTGTTGGGGTTGATCAGCACGATCGCCCGGGTCCGGTCGCCGATCTTCGCCTCGATGTCGGACAGGCTCGGCGCCCAGTCGGCGGCCTCGTCGCACAGGTAGTGGACGGGGGTGCCGCCGCACAGCGACACCGACGCCGTCCACAGTGGGTAGTCGGGCGCCGGGATCAGCACCTCGTCGCCGTCGTTGAGCAGCGCCTGCAGGGTCATCACGATCAGCTCAGACACGCCGTTGCCGAGGTAGACGTCCTCGACGTCCAGGCCGGTCACGCCGTTGTCCTCGAACCGCTGCACGATGGCGCGGCGGGCGGGGAGGATGCCCTTGGAGTCGCTGTAGCCGTGCGCCTCCGGAAGGTTGCGGATCATGTCCTGGAGCAGCTCCGGCGGAGCCTCGAACCCGAAGGGGGCGGGGTTGCCGATGTGCAGCTTGAGGATGTTGTGGCCCTCGGCCTCGAGCTGCTTGGCGCGCTTCAGCACCGGCCCGCGGATGTCGTAACAGACGTTGGTCAGCTTGCCCGACTGGTTGACCTGCATGGACACACAATATCCGCGCCGCGGTGCCGGAATCCGCCCGGGAGCCCGCCCCGCAGGGCCTGCGGGGCGGGCTCCGGAGGGCGTGATCACGGCGCGGCGATCGAGGCGAGGATCCCCTGGCGGGCGGCGCGGCGGGCCGGCCTGATCGCGGCGAGCGCGCCCGCGACGGCTCCGACCAGCGCGATCACCGCCAGCTGGACGGGCGGCGCGGCGAACGGGTTCCCGAGCGCGGCGCCGAGCCCCCAGCCGAGGAACACGCCGAGGCCGAGCCCGCCGGCGGTGCCGAAAAGCGCGACGATCAGCGACTCCCAGCGCACCATCGAGCGGATCTGCGCCCGGGTCGCGCCGACGGCGCGCAGCAGGCCGAGCTCGCGGGTCCGCTCGTGCACCGACAGCGACAGGGTGTTGGCGATGCCGAGCAGCGCGATGATGATCGCGAGGGCGAGCATCCCGTAGACGACGGCGATGAACCCGTTCATGTCGGACGTCTGCGCCGTGACGAACGCGCCGCGGGTCTCGACCTCGGGCGCCCCGTACGGTCCGGCGAGCGCGGTGAGGGCGCGCCGCGCCGCCGCGACGGACGCGCCGGGCTTCAGGTCGACGAACGCCCTGGTGACGAGCGGCTGCTCGGTGTGGGCGTCCCAGATCGTCCAGGGCACGAGGTAGTCGCCGGTCAGGTCGGTCCGGTCGTACACGGCGCCCACGGTGACCTGCTGGGCGGCGCCGTCGGCGAAGGTGAGGCCGACGCGGGAGCCGGCGTGCCAGCCGCGGTCGTCGGCGATCTTCTTGGAGACCGCGAAGGTGCCGGGCCCGGCGAGCGAGCCCTGCGAGACGTCCAGGTCGAGGACCCGGCGCAGCGCGGACGGGTCCCCGACGGACACGGTCGCGACGCGGCCGCCGACCCGCATGCCGCCGGTGCCGAGCCCGGCGACGCCGCGCACCTCCGGCAGCCGGCCCGCCTCGTCGACGAGGCGCGGGGCGAAGCCGCCGGTCTCGTTGCCGCCGCCGTCCACGACGAGCGGGCCCTTGAAGGACCCGGCGACGCCGTCCTCCAGGGACGCGCGCAGCGAGCCGACGAACACCGTGAGCAGGGTGACGACGCCGACGCCGATCATCAGCGCGGTCGCGGCGCCGGCGGTGCGGCGCGGGCTGCGCGCCGCGTTGCCGCGGGCCAGCGCGGCGGGCACGCCGCGCAGCCGCGCGGCCGGGGCGCCCGCGACGGCGGCCGCCGGTTTCGCCAACGCGGGCCCGAGCACGACCATCGCGACCAGGCCGAGCACCGCTCCGGCGGCGGCCATCGCCACCTTCCCGCCGGACGCGCCCAGCACGACCGTGCCGGCGGCCACCGCCGCGAACACCCCGCCGACGATCACGCGGGTGTCGGACACCCGGGACGGTTCCGCGGCGACCTCGCGCAGCGCCGCCAGGGGCCGCACGCGGGACGCCCGCAGCGCGGGCCCGAGCGCCGCGACGAGCGTCACCAGCAGCCCGGCCGGGACCGCGACCAGCAGCGTCGTGGCCGAGACGGTGAGCCCCTCCATCGCGATCCCGATCCGGAAGGTCGTGAACAGCAGCCGGAGCAGCGCGGCGAAGCCGAACCCGCCGGCGAGCCCGGCCAGCGTCGCGGCGCCGCCGATCACCAGCGCCTCGATCGCGGCGACGGTGAGGACCTGGCGGCGGCCCGCGCCGAGCGCGCGCAGCAGCGCGGACTCGCGGGTCCGCTGCGCCATCGTGATCGCGAACGTGTTGTGGATGCTGAACGCCGCGACGAACAGGGCCACCCCGCCGAACGCGCCGAGCACGATCCGGAACGTCCTGAGGAAGCCGTCCTGGACGGCGGTCATGCCCTCGTCGACCTGGGCGCGGTTGGTGACGGCCTCGGTCCCGGCGGGCAGCACCGGGCGGATGCGCGCGGCCAGCTCGTCCTGGCTCACCCCGCCGGAGGCGCGGATCGAGACGCCGCTGATGCGGCCGGGGGTCTTCGCGACGTACCGCTGCGCGCCCTCCAGGCTGAACGCGGTGAACGACGTCTCGCCGAACGCGTCCTCGGAGCCGAACTTGCTGATCCCGACGACCGTCACGGGGACGCGCTCGGGCGTGAGGACGGCCGTCCGGTCGCCGACCTTCAGCTTGCCCTCGTCGGCGAACATCTTGTTGATGACGACCTCGTCCGGGGCGCGCGGCGCGCGTCCCTCGGCGAGCCGGTAGGGGTTGAGCTTCGGGTCGTTCAGCCAGTTCCCGGCGGTCCTCGGGCCGCGGGACGGGATGGTCGTGCCGTCCTTGGCGAGCAGCTGCCCGGAGCCCTGGATGACGGGTTCGGCGTTCGCGACGCCGTCCACCGCGCGCACCTTCCCCAGCACGGACGCGTCGATCTGGCCCCGCGCGCCCCACGGCGCGTCGCTCACCTTGGTGGCGTTGCGGACGCTGACGTCGCTCCTGCCGTACGCGCCGGAGAAGTAGCCGTCGATGCTGGACGCGAGCGTGTCGCCGAGCACCAGCGTGCCGGTCAGGAACGTCACGCCGAGGAACACCGCGACCAGCGAGCCGGCCATGCGGCGCTTGCGCCCCCACAGCTCCTTGAAGACGAGCCCGGTCATGACCGGTCCCCCAGCCCGCGCATCCGGTCGAGGACCCGGTCGGCCGTGGGCTCGTCCATCACGTCGACGACGCGCCCGTCCGCGAGGAACACGACCGCGTCGGCGTAGCCGGCCGCGACCGGGTCGTGGGTGACCATCGCGACCGTCTGGCCGAGGTCGTCGACGGCGCCGCGGAGCAGGTCGAGCACCTCGGCGCCCGTACGCGAGTCGAGGTTGCCGGTCGGTTCGTCGGCGAACACGATCTGCGGACGGGTGACCAGCGCGCGCGCCAGCGCCACCCTCTGCTGCTGCCCGCCGGACAGTTCCGACGGCTTGTGCGTGAGCCGCTGCCCCAGCCGCAGTACCCGGACAACGGTGTCCAGCCATTCCCGGTCGGGACGGGTTCCGGCCAGCGTCATCGGCAGGACGATGTTGTCCTTCGCGGTGAGCGTCGGGAGCAGGTTGAACGCCTGGAACACGAACCCGATGCGTTCGCGCCGCAGCCGGGTCAGGCGCCGGTCCGAGAGCGCCCCGAGCTCCTCGTCGCCCACGTAGACCTTCCCGGACGTGGCGTCCTCCAGGCCCGCCACGCAGTGCATCAGGGTCGATTTGCCGGCGCCGGACGGGCCCATGATGGCGGTGAAGCGTCCGGCGGGGAACGCCACGCTCACCTCGTCGAGCGCGCGCACCGCCATGTCGCCGGTCCCGTAGACCTTGGTGAGCCGTTCCGTGCGGGCGCCGCCCGTGGCCGCGTCCGCCTCGCCGATGGTTCGTCTTGCCTCTGCCGCGTTTCCCATGGCCGGGATCGTCACGCGCCGGTACGGCCCGCGTCGTCCGGCAGCGAGAGGCACCGCGCCTACCCCGGAGGCGGCACCGGCGCGCCCGCGCGTACGACGGGGGCGGCAGCGGAGCCGGGCCGGGTACCCCGCAGGGGGTACGTCCCCGCCGGAAGATCAATAAGACGCGTTGTCCAATTGTGATGCGGGCAACATACAAGCAGGCTTGCTTGCTTGTAAGTGTGCTCGTACCGTCGGAGGCGTGTCAGTGAGCAGCCGCCGGCGCCGGCGCCACAGCAGCGGTACGCGCCGGACCCAGGAGGAACGCCGGTCGCGCACGCAGGCCCGGCTCCTCGAGGCCACCATGGAGTGCCTGGTGGACCTCGGCTGGTCCGGCACGTCCACCACCGAGGTGGCCCGCCGCGCGGGCGTCTCGCGCGGGGCTCAGCAGCACCACTACCCGACCAAGATGATCCTGGTCGCCGCGGCGCTGGAGCACCTGCTGGAGGCGCAGCGCATGGCGTACGAGACGGCGTTCGCGGTGCTGCCGAAGGAGCGCCGCGACGTCACCGGCGCGCTCGACCTGCTCTGGGAGGTCTTCCGCGGCCGGCCCGCCAAGGCCCTGATGGAGCTGGCGGTCGCGGCCCGCACCGACGAGGAGCTGCGCCCGCTCTGTGTCGACCTGAACGAGCGGATCCTGCAGACCATCGCCGAGACCTTCGAGAAGCTGTTCCCCGCGAACACGCTGCCGCCCGACTTCACCGACACGATGCTGCGCGGCCTGTTCGCGATGTTCGTCGGGCTGTCGATCCAGAACGCCCTGGACGACGACGCGCGCGGCAACCAGGCCGCGGTGCTCCGCCAGGTGAAGGAGATCGCCCGGCTGATCGTCCCGGAGCCCGGCCGCCCCACCCCCGACTTCGCGCCCGCCTCCGCCCCCGCACCGGAACCCGCGCCCGCACCGGCGCCGGAACCGGACGGCGAGACCGGCGGCGCGCCACCGCAACGGCCCGCGACCACCGCCGCGGGCACCTCCTAGCCCCGCAGAGTCACCCCCGGCCCCCGCAGGCCGCACCACCCCCGAGGGAGCGCCTCACATGCCGAAAGCCCCCACCGAACTCGCCGACGAGGTCCGCGAGCAGGTCAAGGACAGGAAGTCGTATCTCGGTGTCGTCGACCGCCTGAACAAGGCGTCCGTCGACAAGCACTGGGAGGCCTACGCCGACATCCCGTGGGACGACCCCGACTTCGTCGTCGACAAGAACGACCCGCGCTGGGTGCTGCCGCAGTTCGACCGGCTCGGCGAGACCGAGTGGTACCGGTCGCAGCCGCCGGAGATCCAGGCGCAGATCGGGCTGTGGCGCGTCGCCACCGCCATGAAGATCGGCCTGCAGTTCGAGAACCTGCTCAAGCGCGGGCTGCTGAACTACGCCTACCGGCTGCCGAACGGCCGGCCGGAGTTCCGGTACGTCTACCACGAGACGACCGAGGAATGTCACCACGGGATGATGTTCCAGGAGTTCGTGAACCGGACGAAGATGCCGATCCGCGGCATGCCGCGCTCGCTCAGCCTCATCGCGCAGGCCGCGCCGTGGATCCCGCTCGTCAGCACGGAGATGTTCTTCGTGTTCGTGCTGGGCGGCGAGGACCCGATCGACTACGTGCAGCGCAAGTCCCTCAAGGGCGGGCACATCAAGCACCCGCTCGAAGAGACCATCATGAAGATCCACATCGCGGAGGAGGCGCGGCACATCTCCTTCGCCCGCCACTACCTCAAGCACCGGATCCCGACCATGAACCCGGCGCGCCGCCGGATCCTCGGCTTCGCGACCCCCATCGTGCTCGGCGTGATGGCGCGGATCATGCTGTCCCCGCCCGGGCCGATGGTGCGGCACTTCAACATCCCCAAGGACGTCGTCCGGCAGGCCTACAAGAGCCCCGCCTCGCAGGCGGAGATCGCCAACTCGGTCGGCAAGATCCGCGACCTGATGGCCGAGCTCGGCGTCATCGACCCGGTGAACAAGCGGGTCTGGAAGGCGTTCGGCATCTGGGACCGGCCGGGGACGCGGCGCCCCGTCGACGAGCCCAAGGCCGCCTGAGCGATGGCCGGGGCGAACGGCGCCCGCGCGAACGGCGCCGGCGCGGCGGGGCCGGACGGTCCCGCCGCGCGCCGGAACGCCGTGGTGACGCCGGCGGCGGGACGCGGCGGGCCGTACAAGGTCGTCGTCATCGGGACGGGCTTCTCCGGCCTCGGCATGGCGATCGGGCTGAAGAAGGCCGGCGTGCACGACTTCGTCATCCTGGAGAAGGCGGACGAGGTCGGCGGCACCTGGCGGGAGAACACCTATCCCGGCTGCGCCTGCGACATCATGTCGCTGCTGTACTCCTACTCGTTCGAGCCGAAGAACGACTGGTCCCGGATGTTCCCGAAGCAGGGCGAGCTGCTGCGGTACATCAAGGACATCGTCGGCAAGTACGAGCTGGAGCAGCACATCCGGTTCGGCACCGAGGTCACCGCCGCCGAGTACGACGACGCCACCGACACCTGGCAGCTGTCGGTCGAGGGCGCGGGCGCCGAGCCCGGCGAGATCGTCCGGGGGCGGGCGCTCGCGGCGGGCATGGGCCCGCTGCACCAGCCGAACGTCCCCGACCTGCCCGGCCTCGCGTCCTTCGAGGGCACGACGTTCCACTCCGCCGAGTGGGACCACTCCTACGACCTGACCGGCAAGCGCGTCGCGGTGATCGGCACGGGCGCGTCCGCGATCCAGTTCGTCCCGCAGATCGCGAAGCGGGCCGGATCGCTGACGGTGTTCCAGCGGACGCCGCCGTGGATCATGCCGAAGCCGGACCGCAGGGTGACCGGACTGGAGAAGGCGCTGTTCCGGCGCGTCCCGGGGTTCCAGCGCGGCTACCGCAACGGCATCTACCTGCTGCAGGAGAGCTTCGTCCTCGGGTTCAAGAACCCGCGCCTGCTCAAGGCCGCGAGCTCGATCGCGCAGTGGCACCTCGCCCGCCAGGTGCCCGACCCCGAGCTGCGCCGCAAGCTCACCCCCGACTACACGATGGGCTGCAAGCGGACGCTGGTGTCCAGCGACTACTTCCCGGCGCTGATGCGGCCCAACGTGGAGCTGACCACCGAGGGCATCGCCGAGGTCCGCGAGCACTCGATCGTCACGCGCGACGGCCGGGAGCACGAGGTCGACGCGATCATCTTCGGCACCGGGTTCCACGTCACCGACGCGTTCGAGAACGCGCGGATCACGGGCCGGAACGGGCTGAAGATCCAGGACGCGTGGAAGGACGGCATCGAGGCGCATCTCGGCGTCGCGGTGAAGGGCTTCCCGAACCTGTTCCTGCTGCTCGGCCCGAACTCCGGCCTCGGCCACAACTCGATGATCTTCATCATCGAGGCGCAGGTCCGCTACATCCTGCAGTGCCTGGCGATGCTGGACGCGGCGGGCGGCGCGCGGATCTCGGTGAAGCCGTCCGTGCAGGACCGGTTCAACGCCTGGGTGCAGCGCAAGTCGGAGGGCGCGGTCTGGGTGGCCGGGGGCTGCGACAGCTGGTACCTGGACCGCAACGGCGTCAACCGGGCCGCCTGGCCCGCGTCGACGGTGAACTACTGGCTGCGGACGCGCCGCCTCGACCCGCGCGACTTCACGGTGGAGGGGCGCGACGACGAGCCGGCGGTCCCCGTTCCGTAGCCGGGTGAGTGTCGGCCCGGCCGCCCCACCCCGTACAATCCCGCATTTGAACACAACATCCAATTAGACGCATCGAGCGGAGCGCGCAGAATGAGCATCGCGATCGTGACCGGAGGCGCATCCGGCATCGGCCGTGCGATCGCCACGTCCCTGGTGGCGCGCGGCGACACCGTCGTGGTCAGCGACATCAACGCCGACGGCGCCGCGGCCGTCGCGGACAAGCTGAACACCCTCGGCAAGGGCAAGGCGTCCTCCGCCCCCCTCGACGTCACCGACGCCGAGGCCGTCACCGATCTCTACAAGCGCGTGAAGGCGGAGAACGGCCGGCTCGACCTGGTCTTCAACAACGCCGGCATCGCGATCGGCGGGCTGGCCGAGGAGCTCACCCTCGACCACTGGAACCGCGCGATCGACATCAACCTCAAGGGCGTCGTGCACGGCGTGCACGCCGCGTACCCGATCATGCTGGAGCAGGGCCGCGGGCACATCGTCAATACCGCCTCGCTCGCCGGGCTCGTCCCGATGCCGGTCGGCATCCCCTACACCGCCACCAAGCACGCCGTCGTCGGCCTGTCGCTCGGCCTGCGCGCCGAGGCCGCCCGGCGCGGCGTCAAGGTCAGCGTGGTCTGCCCGAGCTTCGTCGACACCCCGCTGCTGCACAACGTCAACCCGGACCTGCCCGAGACGCAGCTGAGCGGCAACGCGACCGGCGACATCGCCAAGGCGTCGCCGCGCCTCTACACGGCCGAGAAGCTGGCCCGCGACATCATGAAGGGCGTCGCCAAGAACCAGGCGCTCATCGTCGCCCCGGCGCACGGCCGCCTCGCCTGGCGCGGCGTCCGCCTCAACCCGGCCGCCGCCGTGCGCGTCGCGCAGATCGCCGTCAGCCGCATCGCCAAGTAGCCGCCCCCGCCCGCGCGCGCCCCACCCCCGCGCGCGGGCATGCATTGCGTCGGCGTCCACCGCTTCACGTTCCCCGATTCCGGGGCATGGCGTCCGTGTCAGGCCGTCTCGCCCGGCGCGGCCTCGGGTGCCTTCGGATAGTGGAGGTCGAAGGCGGGTCTCTCCGAGCGGATCCGCGGGATGGACGTGAAGTTGTGCCGCGGCGGCGGACATGAGGTCGCCCATTCCAGCGAATTGCCGAACCCCCACGGATCGTCCACCTGGACCCGCGTGCCGCGCCGCGACGTCCGGTACACGTTGTAGATGAAGAACAGCGTCGAGATCCCGAGCAGGAACGCACCGGCGGTGGAGATCCGGTTCAGTGCGGTGAACTCCTTGGGATAGTCGGCGTAGCGGCGCGGCATCCCCTCCGCGCCGAGCCAGTGCTGGACGAGGAACGTCGTGTGGAAACCGATGAACAGCGTCCAGAAGTGGACCTTCCCCCACGCCTCGTTCAGCATCTTCCCCGTCATCTTCGGCCACCAGAAGTAGAAGCCGGAGAACATCGCGAACACGACCGTCCCGAAGACGACGTAGTGGAAGTGGGCCACCACGAAGTAGGAGTCCTGCACCTGGAAGTCCAGCGGCGGCGACGCCAGGATGACGCCCGTCAGCCCGCCGAAGAGGAACGTCACGAGAAAGCCCACGGCGAACAGCATCGGCGTCTCGAAACTGAGATGGCCGCGCCACATCGTCCCGACCCAGTTGAAGAACTTCACCCCGGTCGGCACGGCGATGAGGAACGACATGAACGAGAAGAACGGCAGCAGGACCTGCCCCGTGGTGAACATGTGGTGCGCCCACACCGACATCGACAGCCCGGCGATCATGATCGTGGCGCCGACCATCCCGAAATAGCCGAACAGCGGCTTGCGGCTGAACACCGGGATGACCTCGGTGACGATGCCGAAGAACGGCAGCGCGATGATGTACACCTCGGGATGCCCGAAGAACCAGAACAGGTGCTGCCAGGTCAGCGCGCCCCCGTACGCCGCGTCGAACACGTGCGCGCCGAGCCTGCGGTCCGCCTCCAGGCACAGCAGCGCCGCCGCCAGCACCGGGAACGCCATCAGCACGAGCAGGCTCGTCAGGAACACGTTCCAGGTGAAGATCGGCAGCCGGAACATCGTCATTCCCGGCGCCCGCATCCCGATGACCGTGGTGATGAAGTTGACGCCGCCGAGGATCGTGCCGAATCCCGACAGCGCCAGCCCCATGATCCACATGTCGCCGCCGATTCCGGGCGACCGCAGCGCGCTGTTCAGCGGCGCGTACGCCGTCCACCCGAAACTCGCGGCGCCGCCCGGCGAGACGAATGACGCGAAAACGATGACGCCGCCGAACAGGAACAGCCAGTAGCTCAGCATGTTGAGGCGCGGGAACGCCACGTCCGGCGACCCGATCTGCAGCGGCATCACCACGTTCGCGAAACCGACGAAGAGCGGCGTCGCGAACAGCAGCAGCATCACCGTGCCGTGCATCGTGAACAGCTGGTTGTACTGCTCGTTGGAGACGATCTGCCGGCCCGGCGAGGCCAGCTCCGCCCGCATCACCATCGCCATCAGGCCGGCCAGCAGGAAGAAGACGAACGAGGTGGTCAGATACAGGTATCCGATCACCTTGTGGTCGGTGGTGGTCAGCCAGGACACCAGGACCGAGCCCCGGGGACGTCCCTCGGAAGGCGCCTCCGGGAGTCGACGGCCGAGAAGGACCATGCCGGGCTCCCAATCGACGGGGGATGCCCACAACTATTCGCCGGGGATCAGGGGGGCGCAAGACGTCTCCGCGTCCCCGCATAGGCTGAAAGGCGTGGAGCGCATACTGGTCAGTTCCTGCCTCGTGGGACGGCCCGTCCGATACGACGGGGCCGCCAAGCCCGTGGGCGGCGGCCTCTTCGAGCGGTGGCGCACGGAGGGCCGGCTCGTGCCGTTCTGTCCCGAGGTGTCGGGCGGGCTGCCCGTCCCCCGGCCGCCCGCCGAGATCGTCGG